>NZ_JAQRFJ010000036.1:0-37674 GCF_028599065.1 Xenorhabdus sp. PR6a
ACGTCGGAAGGTAAAGTAAAAACAGATTATGCTCACGTAACCACTCCACTTCTCTTTTTGTCTCAATGTGATGATGGAGTGTGCGGGCATTATCCAGCACTAAAAATGTCAGGCGGTTGTCCCCTTGTTTGGCCACCTGCTCTAAAAAATCAATCACGTCATTTCGCGTGATATTGCCTGAGACGGTCTGATAAAACAGACTGTTGTCTGTGTAATTCAGTGCCCTGGGGACAGAACGTCGGCAATGAGTCAGCGGCTCAGTTTCATGAGTAGAAGCAGTCAGTGGGTTTATTAGCATGTCCGCCATTATAACAAAAATACAAATGATTTCGTTGATTTACTTACTCACATTTGTTCAATAATATTGTTCACATATTTCATGTTATCATCACTAAAATCTGGAAAATAATAAAGGAGGATCCGGATTCGTGCGGGACTATTTATTCGGAAGTACATGCTATTTATAGCAATTTCTATTTTTTCTATTGTAAATTTCGTGATACCTTCCAATTTCCCTCCGGTGTTTGGGTCAAATACAAATAAACTTTCCTTATTCCAAAAAGCAAATCCTACATGGTTCACCGATTCCCTATCTGGAGAAGACATTAACTCATTGTAATTATTATGAAACAATGATCCCATATGGATTGTTTGGGTCTTTTTATAATCCATAACACCTAATAATACTAAAGCACAACCTTCATCAGGATGCAGATTCTCCTCAAAAACATAACCGGGTAAGCAATTTCCACATGTTTTTTTCTGCAGAAAAATCATATTGATGTTAAATTGAAAATATTCTCTCGATAGTGCATTTAGTCCACGGTTATAGATTATTTCTGAATGTTTTTTTGCTATGTCAAATACTTCTCGGAGTGATGGGAATTTAAAACTTCTTTCACCTGCAAGGTAATCGCAATGATGAGGTGATGAGGAGGGAATACATTTACATGTTTCATTTATTATTTTTTTAAATAGATAGAGTGAAATGCCGCTGCAAAAACCACATCCAGTCTTAAAAGAGCAGTTATTAATTATTTTATTTTTTTCTAAGCTAGTTCTATAGTAAATTTGATGAAATGCAAAAAAATCATTCATAATCTATTTCCTTTCGACTTAATATTTTGTTAAAAATAATTTCTGATTACCATCTGACTTCGGTCAATTTAAGTCAATATTTTTTCAAAAGAGTAGATCACCTGGAGGGAACTCAGTCTGATTTTTGCGATCTGATCAATCGTCAAAAATCCTAAACCCTAATACGAATTGAGTAATGCCTATCATAGCACTCATACCTGAAAATGAATGCCAGCAAATGAAAAAACTTATCCACAAAGCCTGTGATAAGGGCTATTCCCGACGATTAACGATATTATTGATGCTAATGGCTATTCTGATTGGGAATTGGGCTAGTTTAACTGCCGGCAAAGTTGTTCTGCCGCCAAAATAATTCTTGGCCCCGCACGGCTAAACCAGTCATCGTTCAGGGCGATAATACTGACCTTCATTTGGGGTCGCCAGAAATCTGCAACCTGCTGTTTTTGCGCTTTTGTTCCACCCATGACAATCACTTCCGGTTTGCGGGTAAGTACTTGCTCACGGTTAACCTGCGGCCACGGAACCAGACTGCCAGCAAAAATATTTTTACCGCCGCAGGCGGAAACTATCTCACTTTGGAGGGTATGGCTGGAGGAAGTAAAAATCGGATTCATGCCAAACTGCAAGAACACAGGCTTAGGGTTCAGGTTGGCATAATTTTGTTTTAATTGATTGAATTTATTGCGAATACTGGCGGCTGATTCCTTCGCCATATCGGGATGTGGGCTGAAAGCCGCCAGTCGTTCCAGTTCTGTGGCAACATCGTCTACTTTCTGCACATCAGAATAAAAAATCTTGATGCCCAATGTAGCGAGTTGTTCCAGAGGTCGCTGGGGATTACCGCCACGCCATGCCAGAATCAGATCAGGTTTCAGGGCAATGATCCGTTCAACATTGATGCCTTGCCAGTCAGCAACTTGCTCTAGCTTTTTGGCAGCTTCCGGATAATCAGAGTAAGCGCTAACTGCGATAAGTTGATCACCTAGCCCCGCCGCATACGCTAGTTCGGTTGTTGAGGGCGCAAGGCTGATCACACGGGAAACTGCCGCATAAAGTGGAGCACTGAAACCACAGCAAAAGAGTGAAAATGCCAGCCAAAGGGATCGGTGGAAAATGATTTTCAACCATGATTTCATTCTTAATGCTCCACGTTAACGCAGGCTTACTGTTTACTGAGTTCAGTCAGCATGGCATTCACCATTTGTGTCGATTCGCGTGCCGCGACAACCAAAAATTCATCAAAACTGATATGGGATTTTTGATCGGCAACGTCAGAAATCGCACGCACAACCACAAAAGGTAAGTGATATTGATGGCAGACATGACCAATGGCCGCGGCTTCCATTTCAACTGCGGCAACGTTGGGGAAAGCGGCACGAATGCGTGCCAGTGGCTCTGCACCATTGATAAAGGCATCACCGCTGCAAACCAGACCACGAACAGCGTTCAGATTAAGGGAGTGGATACATTTTTCGGCCAGCGAGATCAAGGTATCGTCAGCCATAAATGAGGCAGGACATTGCGCCATTTGACCCAGTTCATAGCCAAAAGCGGTAAGATCGGCATCATGGTAGCGAACTTCTTCGGAAACCACGATATCCCCCACTTTCAGCTTAGGATCAAGGCCACCGGCTGAACCGGTGTTAATCACGATATCTGGCTGGCAATGTTCAATCAATAAGGTGGTTCCAAGTGCGGCGGCGACTTTACCAATACCGGATTTCAACAAGGCGATATCAACGCCATTTAGCTTGCCGGTGTAGATTTCACATCCGCCCCGTGACAATGTTTGCAGACCCTCAATTTGGTCACGCAGCAATGTCACTTCTTGTTCCATTGCACCTATTACACCTATTTTCATTGTGTCATACTCGCTTGTTATTGATGGATTGCAGCCTATATTAAAAGGCTGATTTAATCGAAAAGTGTACCATTGAATAGCCATTTACCGCAGATTCCAATGCTAAATAATCGTTTGATCTGGTGTGGGGGATTAATGTCTAAGATTGATTTTAAGCAGAAATTGAATTACCAACGCAAGTTCAGTAAATCTTCCATTCATCCGGATGATGAAGAGCCGGTGAATCGTCAATTTGAAAGTGATCGGGGGCGGATCATCAACTCAGCCGCCATTCGGCGCTTGCAACAGAAAACACAGGTATTTCCACTGGAACGTAACGCGGCAGTACGCAGTCGGTTGACGCATTCGCTTGAAGTGCAGCAGATCGGACGCTATATCTCGAAAACGATTATTGCGGAGTTGGCAAAGCAAGACTTATTGCGAAAATATGGGTTAAGTGATCGCTTGACGGCTTTTGAAAGTCTGGTTGAGATGGCTTGTCTGATGCACGATATTGGCAATCCTCCCTTTGGGCATTTTGGGGAAGCCGCGATTAAAGACTGGTTCTCCCGCCGATTGGACCCAGATTATTCGCCGAAAACGGAAGGTCGGCAGGATGTTTGTCAGGTTGCGGCATTGCGTCTGACGGGGGAAGAGAAGCAAGATCTATTCCGTCGGCAATTGCGTAAGGATTTATGCCAGTTTGAAGGGAATGCGCAGGCGATCCGCCTGGCGCATAATCTGCTGCGTTTGAATCTCACTTATGCCCAGATTGGCTGCATATTGAAATATACCTGCCCAGCCTATCGACTGGAAGAGAACCCTGCTGAATTCAGTTACCTGATGAAGAAAAAAGGGTATTACTGGTCGGAAGATAATTTTATCCGTGAATTGAAAAAAGAGCTGCAAATGGGCGATTTCTGCCGTTTCCCGCTGACATACATTATGGAAGCCGCCGATGATATCTCCTATTGCATTGCAGATTTAGATGATGCGGTTGAAAAGGGCATTTTTAATGTTGAGCAGTTAGTGGAATACCTGAAAAAAGAGTGGGAAGAAAACGGTGGACACCGGAAAGGGGATTTATTCGAATCGACCGTGATACAAGCCTATAAGAAAACAACGAATAACGAGGCGCGTCGTAATATCCACGAACAATTTTTCATGTATTTACGGGTATTTATCACCGGGAAATTGGTGCCTTATACTGCCAAATTGTTTATTAAACACCTTGCCGAAATCTATACGGGTACATTTAATCACGCCTTGTTAGAAGGTCATGGCAATGAACACCGTTTGTTGAAAACCTTGAAAAGTGTCACACATAAACGGGTTTTCAATCACCCCGAAGTGGAAGAGCTGGAATTACAGGGATACCGGATTATCACTGGATTGCTGGATGTCTACAGTCCCTTGCTGGCATTGTCCCGGCAGGATTTCATGGCGCTGAACCAGAATAATTTTCACAAAGAATACTTTATTGAAACTCGCCTGCTGCACAAACTTTCAAGTAAGCATCGTCTGGCCTATGGCGAAGCCGTGGGGAGTATCGTTGCCACGAATGAAGCTGAAAAAGATGTGCTCGAATTTTATTATCGGGCACGTCTTATTCAGGACTATATCAGTGGCATGACGGATCATTACGCTTATGAAGAATATCGTAAGTTTATGGTCACAAAGTAACGGACTGGGTTGCTCTGAGCACATCAGGGGCAGCTGCCATAACATGATTGATTTCGTCGATGAATTCCAGTAATTCTGGTTCCAGATCGGCTAAAGCAATCCCTTGTTGAAGTTGTTTTTCGACGAATTCGCAAATGGCTTTCAGTTTAGGAACCCCGTTATAACAGCAACTGCCGTGCAATTGGTGGACATGATGCTGAAAGTGTTTGCGGGTCGCTTCGCCGTCGGTGGTTAAGGCTTGCTCAATCATACCCTTCATATCGGGCAGAGATTGCAGCAGCATTTCCAGCATTTCCTGCGCCAATGGCACTTTTCCGGCGGTTTGCGTTAACGCCATATCCCAATCAATGGGTTGTGGTTTTTTCTGTCGGCAGTATTGATTCAGCCATGTTTTTAGGCCGTTTTCATCCAAGGGTTTGGCAAGGCAGCCGATAAACGGGGCACTCTTTGCCTCGTGGCAGGCAAAGGCTGTCACCGCCACAATAGGCGTCTCTTGATGATGGGGTAGCTGCTGGATCTGTTCAGACGTCTGGATGCCGTCCATATCCGCCATCTGGATATCCATCAAAATCAGATCCAGCGCATGTTGCTGCGCGATTTCCAATGCTTCTATGCCACTACTGCACAGCAAGGTATTTTCAACCAGTTCATGCAACAGCGTCCCGATCAATTTCAGGTTAGCGGGATTATCGTCCACCGCCATGACCGTCATAGGTAAACGTGCTGATACCGAAGAGATAGGCAGAGGTTGCGGCAAGGAGGCGAAGGGATACTCTTCTTTTTCCAGCCAGATATCAAAATAAAATACCGTTCCTTTGGCAACCTCACTCGTAAAGTCAATCTCTCCCTTCATTTCGTTGACCAGCCGCTTAGTGATGCTCAATCCAAGCCCGGTTCCCCCATAATGACGGGTAATACTGGCATCGGCCTGATTGAAGGCCTGAAACAGAATCGGACGGTATTCCGGTTTGATACCGATGCCAGTATCGGTCACGGTAAAATCGATCTGGATAAGATGGTGTTGCTGCTGGCGTAATTTGACATCCAGCGTCACACGGCCTTTATCGGTGAATTTAATCGCATTGCCAATTAGGTTCGTCAGTATTTGCTGCAAGCGGATCGGATCACCCATCATCAGATTGGGTAACTTCTCATCAATATGGTGATGCAGGGGAAGATTTTTCACACTGGCGGCCGGTGTGAGCAGCTCAATCACTTCATTGACAGTATC
This sequence comes from Xenorhabdus sp. PR6a, assembly GCF_028599065.1. Classification (NCBI taxonomy): domain Bacteria; kingdom Pseudomonadati; phylum Pseudomonadota; class Gammaproteobacteria; order Enterobacterales; family Morganellaceae; genus Xenorhabdus; species Xenorhabdus sp. PR6a. The sequence continues at coordinate 5,853 of NZ_JAQRFJ010000036.1, forward strand.
CCTTAACAGAAAAGGCACCTGATCCAAGACCAGTTTATTGGATTCCAGCCGGGAGAAATCCAGAATGTCATTGATAATTTTCAGCAGGTTATTGGCTGAGCGATCAATGACATACAGGTACTCCATCTGTTGAGAAGTAATCGGCGTTTTTAACATCTGGCGGGTAAAGCCAATAACTCCATTGAGCGGTGTGCGTAATTCATGGGACATATTCGCCAGAAATTCCGTTTTGATCCTGACCGCCTCCTGTGCGCGTTTTTTGGCGATAGTCAGCTCAACATTCTGAATTTCCAACTGTTCCATCGTAATTTGCAGGTCGGATGTGGCTTGATCGATATGCAGTTGCATCTCATCTTTGTATTTTGACAACGATTCTGCCACGGTATTAATACCATTCTGGAGCGCCGACAATTCGCCGGGCATAGCCCCTGTCACCCGGCTGTTCAGTTGCCCCTGACGGATGCGATCGACGGCTTTCACCATGCAGTTCAGGGGTTGGGTGACTTTACGTACCAGCACGTGGGCAAACAGGGCGGTGCCGCCCAGACATAAAATCAACAGAATGATAGAGGTAGCAATTTCCTTATATTGCTGAAGTTGAGCAGCACGTAAGTCCAAATCAATAGCAATGTAGCCAATGGATGGCGTCACGGGTAAAGTCCCGTTAGCAGCGTCCTGCCAATTATAGGAAGAAGACATTTCTGAGGTAATCGGCATCCTTAAAATGATACTGTTACCGTATTCCGTCTTGGACAACGTGGTGGGCATGGATTCGTTGGCGGTGAGCCTCAACCGATTCACATCATATTTGTCATTCGAAATATCGAATAATTTGTTATCTTTATCAAAGATCGCAATGGCTCTGACAATTTCAGAGTTCCGGTTATGCAGGTTGTTGAGCAATGAATCAACCCGCGGGTGATTGTCCAGATTAATGCCCACTTCGCTGGCGATGGATAAGGGTTCAATAATGCTGATCCCACTGCGGACGATCAGGCTCTTCAACTCATAATAGCGATATGAGATAAATGATATACTCACCAGCGTTCCGACCAGTAAAACAGGAACCAATATCAGGCTCATCATACGGGTGCGTAGGCTATATTTGGTCATAGGCGTCCATTGTGGGAAAATCAGAACTCAATTTTTCAAAGTCAGTCAGAATCATGGTGCAATTTTACTCCCCAAACCGTCGCTCCGTAAACCGAGGCATTATTTCCGTTACCGCAGATAACCTTGATGCACAAGGGCAAGGTATTGCCCGTCATCAGGGAAAAACGATCTTTATTTCAGGGTTATTGCCGGGTGAGCAGGCACAGATCCAACTGACAGAGGAAAAACGCCAGTTTGCGAAAGCCAGGATAGTGAAAAGGCTATCAGATAGCCCGCATCGTGTCGCACCTCACTGCCCACACTTTAACGTGTGTGGCGGATGCCAGCAGCAGCATGTTGCCACTGAGCTGCAAGTGAATACCAAGGCCAGTGTATTGGAACACCTGATCCAGCGGGAAACCGGGATTCGCATTAGTGCACATCCCATCATCCACAGCCCGGAATATGGCTATCGGCGCAGGGCCAGATTGGGCCTGCAATATCACGCCAAGCAACGCACATTATTGATGGGATTTCGCCAGAGCCAGACCAACGATTTGGTGAATATTAAACACTGCCCGGTGATGCGTCCTGAATTGGAACAATTATTGCAACCGTTGCACCAGTGCCTGAATCGTTTGCAGGCGGTGAAAAGACTGGGACATGTGGAGCTGGTCTTGGCGGAGAGTGGCCCATTAGTCGTGTTACGCCACCTTGATCCGCTTAAGCACGAAGATAAGCAAACCTTGCGCACTTTTTCGCTGCAACACCAGGTGGCGATTTATTTATTGGGTGATGAGAAATCCCTTGAACCATTGATGGCAGAGCAAGCCGCACCGTGGTATCAGGTGGATGGATTGAAACTGGTGTTCAGTCCACAAGATTTTATTCAGGTCAATGATGGGGTGAACCAACAAATGGTCACACAGGCGTTGGCGTGGCTGGATTTGCAACCCACGGACCGGGTACTGGATCTGTTTTGTGGCATGGGAAATTTTACCTTGCCGATAGCGGCTAAAGTTCAGGCGGTCGTTGGCGTGGAAGGGGTTGCTGAGCTGGTGGCGAGTGGGCAATATAACGCCCGGCTGAATCAACTTCATAACGTCGATTTTTTTCATGCAAATCTGGAAGCGGAGATTCACCGGCAACCTTGGGCCGCACAAGGGTTCAATAAAGTGTTGCTGGACCCCGCTCGCGCTGGCGCGGCGGGTGTTATGGCTCATATTGTAAAGTTAGCCCCCGAAAAAGTGGTTTACGTTTCCTGTAACCCCACAACACTCGCACGGGACAGCAAGGTCTTGCTGGAGGCGGGTTATCATCTTGTCAGTGTGCGGATGCTGGATATGTTTCCGCACACCGGCCATCTGGAATCTATGGCTCTGTTTTGCAGCGAGCCAATGGATATCGAGTAGGGAGAAATTATGGTTGCGGTAAGAAGTGCGCATCTCACACCGGCAGGTGAATTTGCTGTCAATAAGTGGATCGCGAGTTTAAACATTACTAACCCACAATCCAATGAAAAATTGGTTGAAACCTGGCGATATTGTCACGAAAAAGTCCAGGGTCATCCCAATGCGGAACTGTTGCTGTGGCGCGGTGTGGAAATGGTGGAGATCCTGTCCACATTGAGCATGGATAATGACAGTATGCGGGCTGCGCTGCTTTTTCCCATCCTTAATGCCAAACTACTCGATAGCGAAACTGTGACCGAAACCTTTGGCAAGGCCATCACGAACTTAGTGCATGGTGTGTTGGAAATGGATGCCATTCGCCAACTGAAAGCCACGCATACCGGCTCGACGTGTTCGACACAGGTTGATAATGTTCGCCGGATGCTGTTGGCGATGGTGGAAGATTTTCGCTGCGTGGTAATCAAGCTGGCGGAACGTATTGCCCACTTGCGGGAAGTGAAAGATGCCAGTGAAGATGAGCGGGTGCTGGCGGCCAAAGAGTGTTCCAATATCTATGCGCCGCTCGCCAATCGGCTGGGTATTGGGCAGTTAAAATGGGAACTGGAAGATTTCTGTTTCCGTTATCTGCATCCTGATGAGTATAAGAAAATTGCCAACTTGCTGCATGAGCGCCGGATTGATCGTGAACAATATATCGAGAAATTCGTGACAACAATGCGCAAGTACATGCTGAAAGAAGGGATCAGCGCTGAAATCTACGGGCGGCCGAAACATATCTACAGCATCTGGCGCAAAATGCAGAAGAAAGCCCTGTCTTTTGATGAATTATTTGACGTGCGTGCTGTGCGGATTGTGGTCGAGCGTTTGCAGGATTGCTACGCCGCACTGGGGATAGTGCATACTCACTATCGTCATTTGCCGGATGAATTCGACGATTACGTGGCTAACCCGAAACCGAATGGCTATCAATCCATCCATACCGTCGTTTTGGGGCCGAATGGAAAAACGCTGGAAATCCAGATCCGTACCCGCCAGATGCATGATGATGCCGAACTTGGTGTCGCGGCGCATTGGAAATACAAAGAAGGCACGGCGATTGGTGGTGGTAAATCCGGCAGTTATGAAAGCCGCATTGCCTGGTTGCGGAAATTGATCGCATGGCAGGAGGAGATGTCAGACAGCGGCGAAATGCTGGATGAAGTGCGCAGTCAGGTGTTTGATGACCGCGTTTATGTCTTTACGCCAAAAGGGGATGTCATTGATTTGCCGATTGGCTCCACCCCGCTGGATTTTGCCTATCACATTCACAGTGATGTCGGCCATCGCTGCATTGGGGCAAAAATCGGCGGACGCATTGTCCCGTTCAGTTATCAGCTCCAGATGGGTGATCAGATTGAAATTATTACCCAGAAACACCCGAATCCCAGCCGTGACTGGTTGAATCCTAACCTTGGCTATGTGACGACCAGCCGTGGACGCGCGAAAATCCACAACTGGTTCCGCAAGCAAGATCGGGACAAAAATATCATTGCCGGCCGTCAGATGCTGGACAATGAATTGACGCATTTGGGGATCACGGTCAAAGAAGCCGAGAAAGCGCTGATCGCCCGTTATAACGTCCATACGTTGGAAGAAGTGCTGGCCGGCATTGGCGTCGGTGATATCCGCATCCACCAGTTAGTGAATTTCCTGCAAGGCAAGTTCAACAAAACGACGGCAGAAGAAGAAGATCGCGAAGCGCTTCGCAATCTGGAGAGCAAGACCTATACACCGCGCAATACCAGCAAAGATAATGGCCGGGTGGTCGTCGAAGGGGTCGGTAACTTAATGCACCACCTTGCCCGTTGCTGCCAGCCCATCCCCGGTGATGAGATTATTGGGTTTATCACCCGCGGGCGCGGGATCTCCATCCACAGTGCGGATTGTGATCAGTTGGCGGAACTCGAAGCCAGCTCACCGGAACGGATCGTCGATGCCGTCTGGGGAGAGAGTTATTCCAGCGGCTATTCACTGGTGGTACGGGTTCTCGCCAATGATCGCAGTGGCTTATTGCGTGACATCACGACGATCCTCGCCAATGAAAAAGTCAATGTGTTGGGCGTCAGCAGCCGCAGTGACGTTAAGCAACAGCTTGCGACCATTGATATGAACATTGAGATTTATAACTTGCAGGTGCTTGGGCGGGTATTGGCGAAGCTCAATCAGTTGTCTGATGTCATTGAAGCCAGACGCCTGCACGGTAATTCACGGTAACTCAGCAAACATGGATAAAATGAAACCTGTCTCGATTGAACGACTTAAGGGGATTATGGCGCAGTTGCGCCATCCCCAGAACGGCTGTCCTTGGGACAAAGTACAAACCTGTGCGACGATAGCCCCTTATACGCTGGAAGAAACCTATGAAGTGCTCGATGCGATTGAACGCAATGATGCGAATGCCCTGAAAGAAGAATTGGGGGATCTGCTGTTTCATATCGTGTTTTATGCCCAGATGGCTCAAGAGCAACAACAGTTTGATTTCGATGATATTTGTGAGGCCGTGTGTGACAAGCTGGAACGCCGCCATCCTCATATTTTCAATCAACAAGCCGGTATCAACAGTGAAGAGGCGCTAGGCAGTTGGGAACAACGCAAGACGGCAGAAAGGGCGGAGAAAAACCAGCATTCGGTGCTGGATGATATCCCGGTTAGCCTGCCGGCATTGATGAAAGCCTATAAAATCCAGAAACGCTGCGCTTCGGTCGGCTTTGACTGGGATACCCTTGGCCCTGTGCTGGACAAAGTCTATGAAGAAATTGATGAAGTGATGGACGAAGCGAAACAGGCGGTAGTTGATCAAGGCCGGCTGGAAGAAGAGCTGGGAGATTTGCTGTTTTCGGTGGTCAATCTATCCCGCCATTTGGGGCATAAACCGGAAATAGCGTTGCAAAAAGCTTGTCAGAAATTCGAAAACCGTTTTCGTCACGTCGAAAGATTGATCACTGACAAAGGCTTGTCACTGGAAACGGCGACATTGGATGAGATGGAAGAAATGTGGCAGCGGGTGAAAAAATTTAATTCCAATAACTAATTGAATTTAAGGTGAAAATTGAATGATTATTTCGCAGTGTGGCGGATTATGAGGCACTTTACCCTGCTTAGATGATTTGTAGCGAAATTAAGGTTAGGGTATACTGCTTTCCCGTCCTGTTATATTCATCATCCTTTTAAACCTAAACTTTCAGGTTCAGCATGAAAACTAATTATATTTTTGTGACCGGCGGGGTCGTATCCTCTCTGGGTAAAGGCATTGCCGCAGCCTCTTTGGCGGCTATACTCGAAGCCCGTGGACTCAATGTCACCATTATGAAACTGGATCCGTATATCAACGTCGATCCAGGCACAATGAGCCCAACCCAACACGGGGAAGTTTTCGTTACCGAAGACGGCGCTGAAACTGATCTCGATTTAGGTCATTACGAACGTTTCATCCGAACCAAAATGACACGCCGCAATAACTTCACAACAGGCCGTGTCTATTCTGAAGTGCTGCGCAAAGAGCGTCGTGGCGATTATTTGGGTGCCACGATCCAGGTTATTCCTCATATCACCAATGAAATCAAAGACCGCATCATCCGTGGTGCAGAAGGTCATGATGTTGTCTTGGTGGAAATCGGCGGGACTGTCGGTGATATCGAATCTCTGCCATTCCTCGAAGCCATTCGTCAGATGGCGGTGGAAGTCGGCCGTGAAAACACGCTGTTTATGCACCTGACGCTGGTGCCTTATATGGCCGCAGCGGGTGAAGTGAAAACCAAGCCGACTCAGCACTCCGTGAAAGAATTACTCTCCATTGGTATTCAGCCAGACGTGTTGATCTGCCGTTCAGATCGCACCATTCCTGCCAATGAGCGTGCAAAAATTGCGCTTTTCTGTAACGTACCAGAGAAAGCGGTTATCTCTTTAAAAGATGTTGATTCCATTTATAAAATCCCTGCCCTCTTGAAATCTCAGGGCTTAGATGATTATATTTGTAAACGATTCAGCCTCGAATGCCCGGAAGCTGATCTGTCCGAATGGGAACAGGTTATTTATGAAGAAGCTAATCCATCGGGTGAAGTGACCATTGGGATGGTGGGCAAATACGTTGAATTGCCAGATGCTTATAAGTCAGTGATTGAAGCCCTGAAACATGGCGGGTTGAAAAATCGCCTGACGGTCAATATCAAACTGATCGATTCACAGGATGTTGAAACGCGTGGTGTTGACGTATTGAAAGGTCTGGATGCGATTCTGGTGCCGGGTGGTTTTGGTGGCCGTGGTATCGAAGGCAAGATTATGACAGCACGTTATGCCCGTGAGAACAATGTCCCATACTTGGGTATTTGTCTGGGCATGCAGGTGGCTCTGATTGAATTTTCTCGCAATGTTGCGGGCATGGCAGAAGCTAACTCCACGGAGTTCGAGCCTGAATGTCAGTTACCGGTTGTTGGTCTGATCACCGAATGGCGTGATGAGAACGGCAACTTAGAAGTACGTAGCGAAGAGAGCGATCTCGGCGGAACGATGCGCGTTGGTGGTCAAGTATGCCATCTGACTGAAGACAGTTTGGTACGTAAACTCTATGGCCAGCAAGACATCGTTGAACGTCATCGCCACCGTTATGAAGTGAATAATTTACTGTTGAAACGCATTGAAGATGCCGGCTTGCGTGTTGCTGGCCGTTCAATCGACAACAGACTGGTGGAAATCATCGAGAACCCAGCGCACCCGTGGTTCGTGGCGTGTCAGTTCCACCCAGAATTCACTTCAACGCCTCGCGATGGTCATCCGTTATTTGCTGGCTTTGTCGAAGCCGCAAGCAAATATCAGAAAGGCGAATTGAAATAAGATATGGGGCAATGGATTGATATTAAACGAATTATTTTGAGATACTTTTAAAGTAATCACTTTTAGTTTCAATCGGTTGCCCGGAATTTAACTTGTGACTTGAGGAAAACCAAATGTCCAAAATCGTTAAAGTGCTTGGCCGTGAAATCATCGACTCCCGTGGTAACCCAACGGTAGAAGCAGAAGTTCACTTGGAAGGGGGCTTTGTGGGTCTGGCTGCTGCGCCATCAGGTGCCTCAACCGGTTCTCGCGAAGCGCTGGAACTGCGTGATGGCGATAAGTCTCGCTTCATGGGTAAAGGTGTACTGAAAGCCATTGCTGCGGTCAACGGCCCAATTGCACAGGCTCTGCTTGGTCAGGATGCGAAAGATCAGGCTAACATCGACAAAGTCATGATCGAGCTGGATGGTACTGAAAACAAATCTAACTTCGGTGCTAACGCGATTTTGGCGGTTTCTCTCGCCAACGCCAAAGCAGCGGCCGCAGCGAAAGGTATGCCGCTATATGAGCACATCGCTGAACTGAACGGAACGCCGGGTAAATACTCCATGCCCCTGCCAATGATGAACATCATCAACGGTGGTGAACATGCGGACAACAACGTGGATATCCAAGAATTCATGATCCAGCCGATTGGTGCAAGCACGCTGAAAGAAGCGGTACGCATGGGTTCCGAAGTCTTCCATAATCTGGCAAAAGTGCTGAAAGCCAAAGGCATGAACACCGCGGTGGGTGATGAAGGCGGCTATGCGCCAAACCTGGAATCCAACGCAGCAGCGCTGGCAGCCATCAAAGAAGCCGTTGAGCAAGCGGGTTACGTACTGGGTAAAGACATTACTCTGGCGATGGATTGCGCTGCGTCTGAATTCTATAACGAAGAAACGGGCAACTATGAACTGAAAGGCGAAGGCAAGACGTTCACTTCTCAGGAATTTACCCACTATTTGGAAGCATTGACCAAAGAGTATCCCATTGTTTCCATCGAAGATGGCCTGAACGAATCTGATTGGGAAGGTTTTGCTTACCAGACTAAAGTCTTGGGTGACAAAATCCAGTTGGTGGGTGACGATCTGTTCGTAACTAACACCAAGATCCTGAAAGAAGGTATCGAAAAAGGTATCGCAAACTCCATCCTGATCAAATTCAACCAGATTGGTTCTTTGACTGAGACGCTGGCTGCCATCAAGATGGCAAAAGATGCCGGTTACACTGCGGTTATTTCTCACCGCTCTGGTGAAACGGAAGATGCAACGATTGCTGATCTGGCTGTCGGTACTGCGGCGGGTCAAATCAAAACCGGTTCTATGAGCCGTTCTGACCGTGTTGCTAAATACAACCAGTTGATCCGTATTGAAGAAGCACTGGGTAACCGCGCGCCTTTCAACGGCCTGAAAGAAGTGAAAGGTCAGGCATAATTGCCGATTTTTTCTTCTAAAGAATAAGCTTATTTATGTTTTGGCGAAGGGGAATAGTCTCTTTCGCCTTTTTAATAAATGCCAGACTCAGTTTGAGATAGTACATGTTACATTTTGAAAGGAACGACGTTGATCACGGGTGAGTACAACGCTTTTTGCACTGTAGTGAGTAATTCTTTCAGGGTGATCTCTAGGTAGCGCATGAAGTCTGCTTGCCCGATAGTCCTGTTGTAAACGGGAGCAGGAATAAACCGTTTCATTTCTTCCTGAAAGGTACCTGAAGCGATAAGGTTTTCAATCGAGTCTAAGCGTGCCTGAAGCAGTTCGCCAAAATCAGTTAAATAATAATCCGATAGCTTGCGCTTGATCAGGTCGGTGTCGGGGTCAACTCCCTGTTGTTTCAGCCAGACCAAATCCCACATGTCGCGATAACGAATATATTTCGTTGTCGCAGGGAATGAAACCAGTTTATCCGCCATGATTTCGGTTAATTCTTCTACCAACACGATAGTGTCAGAGTAGCCATCAGGTAACACAGGGTAATTGCGCTTTAATGGGCGCGGATTCTTTGTATAGGCCGGGATGTTAGCGATCTCAATTTTGATGCGTTGCTTTGGCAAGTCCTTACGCTCTGGGGCGGTTGTGACAGAAATTTGCCATTTATCGATTCTCACATCGGTATACTCTGGCTCCTTTCTGAGCTCATTAGGTTCCTTTACGGTGACTTCAAGACCGTAACGTGCGCCCAAATAGCTTTCGACGCTCTCTTTAATTCTATTCAGATCTGCTGAACAAAAGTCACGGCCACCTGCAAAGTCCAAATCTTCACTGAATCGGTTGGAATCATAGCAGAGCCTTAAAGATGTGCCTCCCTGAAAGGTGAGTTTTCTCAGCAAACCCTCTTTAGCCAGACAATACAAAATGTCATAGTGCAACAGCTCTTTTTCAACGACAGGCCTGATGTTGGCAAACCCGTCCTGCGTAACGATTTCATCGACAAGAATATTAAAATCGGTTTTATCAGGCATGCTCCAATTCCTCCCTTTGAATCAGGTGGGTGTTTCTGCCCACTCGCTTTAAATCACGAAGGGCCGTTTCTTTTCTTGCGATACGCATTGGCCCACGGTTTTCCAACGTTCCTTTCAGGATTTCACTCGGTTTCTTATTGGTGTGCGTGATCTCAATGACACCCCACGGTGTTTCAAATTCCCCTGACCTGCCGGTAGACATAATCGTAAGTCTGTCGGTAGGGATCTGGGAGATAATCCCGTATTGGGACAATGCTGATTCCAGACTGATGTAGCTGTATTCGCCACGTCGAATATTGATTGCGATGCTCTCCAGTGGATAAGCGCCCAAGCTCGCGCGTGCATTTGTATAAACCCCCTTGGTGATACGCACCAGCAACTCGGCCTTGATAAGACGATCAATGGACTTTTTCAATGTTCGTGGTGCTTCATCAGCAAAGATGACCGCCAAATCTTGCAAGAGGAAGATGTTTTTTCCCATCTTGCTGAATTTGTCTAATGTTTTAATTGCAGTGATCTTATCCATTCCACTATCTCCACATTAAAACCCCTATTAAGAGTGTTTTGTGTATAGATAATTATTATGCAATTATATCCGCCCATAACAGAAAGTAAACTAAAGGGAATAGTCTCTTTCGCCTTTTTAATAAAAGAAAATGTTATTTTTCATCGTTATTCTTCATCCTGTTGCAGGATAAAAATGTGATATAACAACAGAAATTCAGTTCTTTTTTTGCACAAAAATTCAGTAATCAGATAAATCCCGCGTAGCAGATCCCAAAATCACACAACTCGTATTTTATTATTTGATAAGACTCCTTATTATTTCGCAGGTTATTTCACAGGTAATGTAATTCTTTAACATTTATGGCAATGAATCATCATTTATGCTTTTTATGTTACAGAGTCAGGTCTTATTGTTTTATGGAGTCTTCATGGACGCTTCTGAATCTTTAACCCCGGCGATTGGGTCTACCCCCTCAAATAAAAGAGGCTTAATTATCCTTGCGCTGGATATCATCTTGCTTGTGGTATTGCTTAAGTTTTTACCTTACGGGGAAAAAGCCAATGCAGGCTTGGCATTAATGGCATTTGTTGGCGTGTTATGGTTAACCGAAGCCATTCATGTCACCATTACTGCGCTGTGTATTCCTATTCTGGCCGTTGGCATGGGATTGCTGAATACCGGTGACGCACTAAAATCCTTTGCAAACCCGATAATCTTTTTGTTCTTCGGTGGCTTTGCCTTGGCAACCGCCTTACATATCCAAGGCCTGGATAGATTAATCGCTAACCGTTTGCTAATGCTCGCCCGCGGGCGTTTATCTGTGGCGATCTTACTGATATTTGGCGTTACTGCCCTGCTGTCTATGTGGATCAGCAATACGGCAACGGCGGCAATGATGTTACCACTGGTGCTCGGTATTCTGGCGAATCTGGATGTCCGCTCTGAACGTAATACCTTTGTCTTTGTGCTGCTCGGCGTCGCCTATAGCGCCAGCATCGGCGGTCTGGGAACCTTGGTGGGAAGTCCACCCAATGCCATTGCTGCCGCACAATTGGGGATGGATTTCTTTACGTGGATGAAATACGGCGTGCCAATGGTCATTGTTCTCATGCCGGTCATGGTTGGGATGATGTATCTCATGCTGCGTCCAAACCTGAATCACAAATTTGATTTGGAATTGGAGTACCTGGAATGGAATGGTAAGCGGATGATTACCATGGGCATTTTTCTGCTAACCGTCGTGTGCTGGATTTTCAGTTCATTCATCAGTGACGCACTGGGTGGCGTTAAAGATCTGGATACGATTATTGCCGTGAGCGCAGCTATCCTGATTGGCATCACCGGTGTATCAACATGGTCACAGATTCAGAACAACACGGAATGGGGCGTATTGATGCTCTTCGGTGGTGGCCTGACATTGAGTGCTGTTCTGAAAAATTCGGGTGCCAGTGAAGTGATGGCGAATGGCATGGCAGCGACTTTCGGCACCAGCCCTTGGTTTGTGATCATCATTGCGATTGCGGCGTTTATTATTTTCCTGACCGAATTCACCAGTAACACGGCGAGCGCAGCGCTGCTTGTGCCGATTTTTGCCACGGTTGCAGAAGCGCTGGGAATGCCGGTCATGGTTTTGACTATGATCATTGGTATTGGTGCGTCCTGTGCCTTTATGTTACCTGTCGCAACGCCACCTAATGCGATTGTTTATGGCACCGGCTACATCAAACAAAGTGAAATGGTCAGAGTCGGCATAGTACTGAACGTGGTATGTATTGCCATTATTTCTGCGATTGCGTGGTTCTTCTGGTTGTAATTTCTCTTGGCTTCTTTATCGCCACCCTTGCAGGTGGCGATTCCCTTGTCGGTCGCGAACGTGTTAGCTATCTTTGGTACTGATATAAATGTTTTTCACCTCCGTGTAAGCATCCAGCATCATCTTGTGGGTTTCACGTCCAAGCCCGGATTTCTTATAGCCACCGAAAGGCGCATGGGCGGGTAATTCGTGATAGGTATTAATCCACATACGTCCTGTTTTTATTGCCTTAGCGATGCGCAGGGCACGGTTAATATCCTGCGTCCAGACGGCGCCTGCCAGACCATATTCGGAATCATTGGCCATTTCGATGACCTCTTCTTCGTGGCTGAATGGAATGACACAGAGTACCGGCCCGAAAATTTCTTCCTGTGCAACCCGCATGTTATTAGTGACATTGGTCAGGATCGTTGGCTGGATAAAGAAGCCCTCATCAAGTCCGGCTTCTGTCAGGCGGTTTCCGCCGGTCAGAATGCTTGCCCCTTCCTGTTTTGCCAGATCAATGTAACCTAAAATGGTATTCATTTGCTCTTCACTGACTTGGCTGCCCATTTCTGTTTCTGCCAGCATCGGATCACCTACTTTGATGGATTCAAAGACGCTTTTCAGTGAGCGCAGGAATTCATCGTGAATATCTTTATGCAGGAACAGGCGGGCACCGGATTCACAGGCTTGCCCTTGATTCAATAAAATGGCATTGGCGGCATATTTGACAGCCTTTTGCATATTGGCATCAGGGAAGATGATATTGGCGGATTTTCCCCCCAATTCCAGCGTTGCAGGAATGAGCCTCTTCGCCGCCGCGGCGGCAACGTTGTAACCGACTTCGGTTGATCCGGTAAAGGCGACCTTGTTAATGCCGTCGTGGTCGAGGATCGCTTGACCGACCACAGAACCCCGCCCCGTGACAATATTGACAACGCCTGCCGGCAGGACCTGATTTATGATACGCCCCAATTCAAGCAGTGTGATTGGGGTGAGGCTGGCAGGATTAATCACAATCGTATTACCGGCAGCCAGGGCGGGTGCGAGTTTCCAGGCCGCCATCAATAGCGGGAAATTCCAGGGAATAATTTGCCCGACCACGCCGATGGGTTCCCTGATAACTAAGCTCAAGGTGTCATTATCGATAACATCCGTGGTATCAGAATGAGCACGGATAACCCCGGCAAAATAGCGGAAATGATCAACCGAAAAAGGAATGTCGAAATGACGACAGAGAGCTTGGGTTTTACCGCCATCCAATGTTTCAAGGACGATAAAGCGTTCAGCTTCTGCTTCCAGCAGGTCGGCAATTTTCAGTAATAGAGATTGTCTTTCCGCAGCGGATGTTTTACTCCATGCCGGCAGGGCCTTTTGGGCAGCTTTGACAGCAAGTTCAACATCTTCAGCATTTCCTGCCGCATATTCTGTCAGTAATTCACCGGTTGCGGGGTTATAGCTTTTCAGTGTATTTTTCGAAACACTATCAACCCACTCACCATTAATCAGCATCTTATAAGAGGTATAGGGCAATAATTCTTTTTCAATATCATGTAGCTTTTTCATTATATTCTCCGGGTACTTTGGTTTTTTAGTATGCTAGGACAGATATGCCTAATTTATTATTAGACTAATTCTTAATTTTTACCAAAATTCAACTTAAATATAAAAGATCTACATCAATAAATATAAATATTAATGGTTAATTAAACGATGAAAAATTGTTTTGGTGTATCTAAATTATTTTTCTGGCGGGATATCTATTCTGAAATCAATAACGGCATGTTATATACCCCCCTTTATATAAGGGGGATAGGGTTTTTATTATTTATGGTAGATAATGTTTTTTATTTACTATTTTTCTGCTGAGCTTGGCATAACACCATTTAGAGCCTGATGCATCTTTTCTTTGTCCAACGCATTTTCCCAGCGAGCGACAACAATGCTGGCACACGCATTACCAATTAAATTGGTCAATGCACGGCATTCAGACATAAATCTATCAATGCCCAAAATAAGTGCCATACCGGCGACAGGTACACTGGGAACAACAGACAAAGTTGCTGCCAGCGTAATAAAACCCGCTCCCGTTACCCCTGCTGCACCTTTTGAGCTGATCATGGCAACCAATAATAAAGAGATTTGCTCCGTAATACTTAAATCAATTCCTGTCGCTTGGGCAATGAATAATGCCGCCATTGTCATATAAATATTCGTGCCATCAAGATTAAATGAATAACCCGTTGGAATAACCAAGCCAACAACTGATTTTTCGCAACCCGCGTTTTCCATTTTCTTCATCAGGCTGGGTAAAGCCGCTTCAGAAGACGATGTTCCCAAGACTAACCAGATCTCATCTTTAATATATTTAATTAACTGAATGATAGAGAAACCATTATATTTGGCAACGGCGCCCAGAACGACAAGCACAAAGAGCAATGATGTAATATAAAAAGTAGCAACTAACATCATTAAATTGCCAATGGATGAAATCCCATATTTGCCGATGGTAAATGACATTGCGCCAAATGCGCCGATAGGCGCTAATTTCATTAAAATCCCCACCATTTTAAACAGCGGTTCAGAGAGGTTTTGTAAAAAGACTAAAACAGGCTCGCCTTTTTTCCCTGTTGCGGCTAAAGCGATACCAAAAATAACGGAGACAAACAGAACCTGAAGAATATTACCATTGACCAGTGGACTCACCACGGTATCAGGAATGATATTCATGAGAAAGCCAACAATGGAGGATTCATGGGCTTTTTCTACGTAACCAATAACTTTGCTGCTGTCTAATGACTCCGGAGAGATATTCAACCCATCACCGGGACGAATGATATTTGCAACAACCAAGCCAATGAGTAAAGCAAGCGTTGAGAATGTTAAGAAATATAACATTGATTTGCCGACCACATTGCCAACGGCTTTAATATCATTCATTCCTGCTATGCCTGTCACTATTGTCAGGAAGATAACAGGCGCAATAATCATTTTTACAATTTTGATGAAAGCATCACCTAACGGCTTTAGTGATTCACCGATATCTGGATAAAAATGACCAAGCGCGATACCAAGTAAGATGGCAAAGATGACCTGAACGTAAAGAATCTTATATAAAGGTGTTTTATTTAAAGTATTAACCATATAACTTCCTGATTTTAATGTATTAATTTATTTTATGTTTTTTGGGTGGCAACTTATCAAACAATATTCTGTTTGATTTTAAATCAAATCATTTCATTTTGTTTTTTATGTTTGTCCCAAAATAAGATGTTAGTATACATTGACTGCCATGGGTTATGACATAATTTTGTTCTGGTTGATTATATTTAGGAATATTTTTCAATATGTTGAATATGACCGCACAACGTTGCGGGAATGATTAAAACAACTTGATTTACGAATATATTCATTGAAAACAAATTGTTTTTTCTTTTGCTTATCATATTGATGACTGTAAGTACGTCTTATTAATCTTAGATGACATAATATAACCAACAGAAAAGTTATAAGTATTATTTATTTAATAAGAAAATTTTTATAAAATGAACTTAATATGTTCTTCTTCTGCTATCATTGCCTTATCAGTAATAGACGGGGTTGATCATGAAAAAATTGTTAACGATTTGTTTGTTGGGATTTGCATTGGCAGGGTGTGATAATCAACTCAAAATTGATGGAACAAATGAAATTGCTGTAAAAACATCCATTGAAAAAATCAGAGATACTTTACCAGAAGATAAAAAATTACAATTTGATGATTCATTGAATATAGTCATGTTCAATAGTATTAACTTTGATGAGCTGTTTAAGAATAACCAGAACGGAAATATCCAACATGGGGATATACAAAAGTTGGAGCAGAAATTTTTTCGATCTCTCCATGGGAAAACGGCCGATCAAGTTATTGAAGAGGCAGAGAAAATTAAAGCAGCTAGCAGGCTCAAAAAATGAATTTAAGTTTCCGCCAATAGCGTTAATTTTTCACCACATTGGCGGCAAACATAGCAATTTTTTCCTCTGAGGACTTTATTGTGTTGCCTTATTGTCAGCTCATGTTGCTGACAGCGGCAATAATAAATGAATATTTGACTACGGACAGAATGGACTGAAAACGGGTGTGTCCGCTTGGCGGGAACTTCAAATATTGTTTCCATGATAAAGCACCACTCTTTTCCGTGTGGGGCAACCTTACCAAATTGATGATACGCCAACAGATGCGCCAGTTCATGTGGAATGACTTCATCAATGAAGGTTTGTTGATTTTCGATCAACAAAATAGGATTCAGGCGGATTTCCCACTCTTGCAGTCGGGCACTGCCCGCAATGGTTCCTCGTTGTTGATAGGTAATTTGGGGTTCGGGAAATTTTTGCTGCAAAAAATAACTCGCCTGAGTTAATTTCTGTCGCAGGGTACGCATCACAGCTAGCTGTAAGGAGAGGGGAACGCTAACGAATTTCATTACGGCTGATGAATACTGTATTTAATATAAAAAAACCCGCAGGTGTTGCGGGCTTCATCGGTTAGCAAAGAATTATTTCAATCCTGCCGCAGAGCGCAGAATTTCAGCTTTATCTGTTGCTTCCCACGGAAATTGTTCACGACCGAAATGACCATAAGCTGCGGTATCGCGATAAATGGGGTGTAACAGGTCCAGCATCTTAATCAGGCCGTAAGGGCGCAGATCAAAGAATTCACGTACTAACTGAATCAGGGTGGAGGTTGGCACTTTCTCTGTCCCGAATGTTTCCACCATGATGGAGGTTGGCTCCGCAACACCAATCGCGTAAGACACCTGGATTTCACAGCGATCAGCCAGACCTGCCGCAACGATATTTTTGGCAACGTAACGCGCGGCATAGGCGGCTGAACGGTCAACTTTGGAAGGATCTTTACCTGAGAATGCGCCACCACCGTGACGGGCCATCCCACCATAAGTATCAACAATAATCTTACGCCCTGTCAGACCACAGTCACCCATTGGTCCACCAATCACGAAGCGGCCTGTTGGGTTGATGAAATATTTCGTCATCGGCGTCAGCCATTCAGTCGGCAATACTGGCTTAATGATCTCATCCATCACCGCTTCTTGCAGAGATTTTTGATCGATATCTTCGGCGTGCTGGGTTGAAAGCACAACAGCATCAATGCCAATGATTTTGCCGTTCTCGTACTGGAAGGTGACTTGACTCTTCGCATCAGGGCGTAGCCACGGCAGGGTGCCGTTTTTACGCACTTCGGCCTGACGCTCAACCAAACGGTGGGCATAAGTGATAGGTGCTGGCATGAGAACATCCGTTTCGTTGGTCGCATAACCAAACATCAAGCCCTGATCTCCTGCACCTTGCTCCAGCGGATCAGCCCGGTCAACACCCTGATTGATATCAGGAGATTGTTTGCCAATGGCACTGATCACCGCACATGAATTAGCATCAAACCCCATATCTGAACTGGTGTAACCGATTTCGCGTACGGTGCGGCGAGTAATTTCTTCAATATCAACCCAAGCGCTGGTCGTGATTTCGCCACCTACCATCACCATGCCCGTTTTAACATAAGTTTCGCAAGCAACGCGAGCTTTAGGATCTTGCTCTAAGATTGCATCAAGGACGGCATCGGAAATCTGATCGGCAATTTTATCTGGATGCCCTTCTGAAACAGATTCAGAAGTGAAAAGATGTGTAGTCATTATATTTGGTTACCTTAAATATAATTTTGGTTTAAGGGCAGATGTTTTACCATCTAGACGGCCATTTTAAGTCACTCTTGCTAAGGTTACCAGTCTTTTTAATTTCAAATATCCTTCGTAGTATGACATTTTAGTTTTCTTGACTAAAAAGTATGGGGTGTCTGGCCTTGTTCAGATAAATTTCATTTTGCAATTTTACGGGATTACGGGTATAAACTGCGCGCGTAACAGGAGTCGGAACTGCTGGGGCTGTGGCTGGCTGAAAACGAGTATAAACTGCGCGCGTAACAGGAGTCATTTTTGCACTTGAAGTTACAGGCGTTTACAGGAGATATACACGTGTCCTGCTTATCAATTGAGAATCCCATAATTTAAGAGCATGCTGTTCCCTGACATTTTTTAATGCGCAAGATACGCACGATAAAATTGTGTCTTGGGTTATTGACCTTACAGGTGAAGGCGAACCTCAACTCCATGAAGGAGACTGCCATGAATGATAATATCGCCCGCAAAATGCGACAGACCTATAACATCGCATACTGGGGCGGCAGCTATTACTATGTCAATGATCTGGGTAATGTCAGTGTTTGCCCGAACCCTGATTTACCGGGAGCTCAAATTGAACTCGCCGATCTGGTGAAGAAAGTTCAGGAAGAAAAAAAACAGTTGCGTTTACCGGCATTGTTTTGTTTTCCCCAGATTTTGCAACACCGCTTGCGTTCAATTAATGCCGCGTTTAAACGTGCACGTGAATCTTATGGGTATAAAGGGGATTACTTCCTGGTTTATCCGATCAAAGTCAATCAGCAACGTCGTGTCATTGAGACCTTGGCCAATGCGGACGAACCGGTGGGATTGGAGGCCGGTTCCAAAGCGGAATTAATGGCAGTATTGGCTCATGCCGGCATGACAGGGACGGTGATTGTTTGTAATGGTTATAAAGATCGCGAATATATTCGTCTGGCACTGATCGGTGAAAAACTGGGACACAAGGTGTATCTGGTTATCGAGAAGATGTCTGAAATTGAGATGGTACTGGAAGAAGCCAAGCGTCTCAATGTCATTCCCCGTTTGGGGGTTCGGGCACGTTTGGCGTCCCAAGGCTCTGGCAAATGGCAGGCCAGCGGCGGCGAAAAATCCAAATTTGGCTTAGCGGCGGCGCAGGTATTGCAATTGATCGAAATGTTGCGTTCGGCAGGGCGGTTGGATAGCTTGCAATTGCTGCATTTCCATTTAGGTTCCCAATTGGCGAATATCCGTGATGTGGCGACCGGGGTGCGTGAATCTGCCCGCTTTTATGTTGAGCTGTCTAAGCTGGGTGTCAAGATCCAGTGCTTTGACGTGGGGGGTGGATTGGGGGTCGATTATGAAGGCACGCGCTCCCAGTCAGAATGCTCAGTTAACTACGGCTTGAATGAATACGCGAATAACGTTATTTGGGGTATTGGTGATGCGTGTGAAGAGCACGGCCTGCCTCACCCAACGGTGATTACGGAATCCGGTCGTGCATTGACTGCCCACCATACGGTTTTAGTCTCCAATGTGATAGGCGTTGAGCGTAATGAATTCACCGAAACAACGCCACCGGCAGAAGGTGCGACGCGCCCCCTGACCAGTCTGTGGGATACATGGTTGGAGATGCAGTCTGACGGCAACCGCCGTTCCTTGCGTGAATGGCTGCATGATAGCCAGTTTGATCTTCATGACGTGCATACCCAGTATGCCCACGGCATGTTAGACCTGTCAGAACGTGCCTGGGCGGAAGAACTGTATTTAAATATCTGTCGTCATATTCAGCAGAATCTTGATCCCAGCAACCGTGCCCATCGTCCGATCATTGATGAATTACAGGAACGCATGGCAGACAAATTCTACGTGAATTTCTCGCTGTTCCAATCAATGCCAGATGCGTGGGGGATTGATCAACTTTTTCCGGTCTTGCCGATTGAAGGGCTGGATAAGCCACTGGATCGCCGTGCCGTTCTGTTGGATATCACCTGTGATTCGGATGGTACGATTGACCATTATGTCGATGGCGATGGTGTGGCGACAACGATGCCAATGCCGGCTTATGATCCGGACAATCCGCCATTGATTGGTTTCTTTATGGTTGGAGCCTATCAGGAAATTCTGGGCAATATGCACAACCTGTTTGGTGATACGGCGGCCATTGATGTTTATGTTTCAGAACAGGGTGAAGTGACTTATCAGCAGAGCGAAGAGGGTGATTCTGTCGCCAATATGCTCCAATATGTCAAATTGGAACCGCAAGTCCTTTTGACCCGCTTCCATGATCAAGTGAAATCGACCGATCTGGATGAACATTTGCAGGCGCAATTCCTGCAAGAGTTTGAAAGTGGTCTGTATGGCTATACCTATCTGGAAGATGAGTAACTCTGATTAGTCTTTATTTATAGTCATCCCTAGTCAAGTTTTTATATAATAACTTGATTTTGGATGACTATTTAAAATCATTTTTCTCATCAATTAAGATCATTTCAGAAAATGGAAAAATTAATTTTTTTAACGAATGAAAATTCTCTTTTTTCTTTAGTTCTTATATGAGTGTGTACGCATCCGTTTCTTGAGTTTTAGATTAATCGTTAACATTTTTTTATTTTGAATCTAAAATGATACTGTATTTGGAAGATTGATCTTCTAGCGTAAATAAGTCTCTATGCCACTTGTTACCGTCAATTATTGAATATTGCTAATATGGGATATGAGTAATAAGCCGATATGGGACTTTTGAGGATATATCATGAGTATTAGCTCTTTAGGAAACCAGATTGATAATTCTTTGGTTTCAAATGCCTTCGGCTTCCTGCGTTTTCCATTGAACTTTCAACCCTATTCCAGTGATGCACAATGGGTGATTACCGGTGTGCCTTTTGATATGGCGACATCAGGACGCGCGGGTAGCCGCCACGGGCCGGCCGCTATTCGTCAGGTATCGACTAATCTGGCATGGGAAAGCTGCCGTTGGCCGTGGAATTTTAGCTTACGCAAGCGTCTGAATGTCGTGGACTGTGGGGATCTGGTATTTAACTTCGGTGATGCCCAGGATATGAGCGATAAGTTGCAGGCACATGCTGAAAAAGTGCTGGAATCGGGCAAGCGTATGCTGTCTTTCGGCGGCGATCACTTTGTCACGTTGCCACTGTTGCGCGCCCATGCGAAATATTTCGGCAAAATGGCGCTGATCCATTTTGATGCCCATACGGATACTTATCCTAATGGCAGCAAATTTGATCATGGTACGATGTTTTATCATGCGCCAAATGAAGGGCTAATCGATCCTCATCATTCCGTGCAAATTGGTATCCGCACTGAACATGATACCGATAACGGTTTCACCGTGCTGGATGCCGGTCAGGTCAATGATCGCGGGGTGGATGATATTGTTGAGCAGATTAAGACGGTGGTGGGTGATTTGCCGATTTACCTGACGTTCGATATTGATTGCCTTGATCCGGCATTTGCTCCGGGTACAGGAACGCCCGTGATAGGGGGATTGACGTCAGATCGTGCATTGAAAATCGTGCGTGGCTTGCAGCCGCTAAATATCGTTGGCATGGATGTGGTGGAAGTGGCACCGGCTTATGACCAATCTGAAATTACGGCGTTAGCGGCAGCAACGATTGGATTGGAGTTGCTGTATTTGCAGGCATCGAAGAAAGATCTTTAGTGTATTAATGTGATAAAAGTTGGTGGGACCGCGGTCCCACTTGTTCAAAATCCATCAAAGAGAAAATCCATCGCGTCTTTAATCAGCTTCCGGTATGACACGACATTCATTACCTCGTGTTCTAACATAGATGCTCTGACGCTGGCCATCTCATGAGTCATGACGAGATATTCATTCCCATCAATATTCAGTGTAGGGCACAGTCTGGTTGGAACTCGCCCGTTGAAATTTGATTTTGGGAATAATGGAATAACTAATCGTGTTTCCAATACGTCAATAATGTCACTTTGAACATCCAACAGATAGGGATAGTCAGGGTTACCTGTATTTTTGTAAACCGTATATTGCATCTCAAAATGTCCTGTATTGATCGGACAATAGACCATGCTCACGGGTGATGCGATTCAGTTCCTCCAATCCCGGCTTGTTCTCGCGTTTCCACCGTTCAGCTTCAGCGGTTTTGAGTTCTGCAATTAATGCTTGGGTCAAAATAGCAGAGAAATTCAGTCCCATCTGTTTTGCCTGTTGATATAGTTCTGGTGATACAGTCACGCTGACGGTTTTTTTAGTTCTGGTGTGTATTGTTGTCATATAACCCCCTTAAATAACACGTGTAAATACACGTGTCATGATAGCAAAGAACACAAATTAATCAAAGCACGCACTTCATTGTACAATATACGTCAACACCTGCTGTTGTGGCATAAGGGTGAAGTTTCCGTGAAATTGCGAGCTGGCTCGATACGTATCAGAGAGTGTTTGCAGGAGTTTTATGCTTATTGTGTGATTGCGACAATCAATTGACGTAATTTCAGCCGCATGGAAATCAAAGAAGCGTTTGACATGGGGATAAAGTGCCTTAAACAGACTCTCTTTAATGGAGAACGCCAGCGTAAATACCTGGGCAAAAGGTAATGCGCATTCGGTCAATAATTTCACTTCATGGTCATTGATGATGCTGGATGAAACACTTTCGATGGTCTCCGATTTAATCTCTTGTTCAATATCTATGCCTATCATGCGGTATTGATGGCAAGGGGCCGCAAACGCAATCGCACAGTTGGCTGAATGGGAAATTGAACCACAAATATTATCAGGCCAGATGGGGGAACGATCTTCGGCATTAGTGACCTGAAAGTCAGGGTAACCTAACTTATGCAAAACGTGTTGCGTACAGTAACGGGCGGCCAGATATTCCGCCCGCCGTTTATTCACTGCATTCTGTAATCGGGATGGGTGGGTAATGCCACACTCATCAAATAAAGCATCCCGATAGCAAGATAGGTCAAAATCAGTCTTCATGATGTGCAGATCAGGATGTTCTGGCAGTATGCCGGTTTGTCTGTCTGTGAAAAAAGGATCATTGATGGCCGTGACTTGGGCAGAGATAGGGACAGAAGTAAAAATTATTTTGTTCATAAGGTTTTTTTATTATTCGCTTGCGTTGATGAGATTGTGGATCAAGTAAAAATAATGATTGTCTGATTTTGCCATATTTTAGTTTTGGTTCACTAACGTGCTAACTCTTTTTATACTCTCCGTTGTTACCATTTTTAAAAAGAGGTTAGTGTGGAAATATTAGTGACAGGCGGGATGGGGTATATCGGTAGCCATACTTGTGTGCAAATGCTTGAAGCAGGAATAACGCCGATCATTATCGATAACCTATGCAATGCCAATCGTGAAGTTTTGGCGCGCATTGAGGCATTAACGGGTGTGCAGCCCCTGTTTTATGAAGGGGATATTCGTGATGAAGCATTCCTGGATGCGGTTTTCTCCCGTCACCAAATTCAGTCAGTGATTCATTTTGCCGGTTTGAAAGCGGTTGGGGAATCTGTCGCCAATCCTATTGAATATTATGACAATAATGTCAATGGAACACTGGTGCTGGTGCGCAGTATGCGTAAAGCAGGGGTAAAAAGCCTGATCTTTAGTTCATCCGCGACGGTCTATGGTGATCCGGATGTCGTGCCGATCACGGAACAATCTCCGGTCGGTAATACCACTAACCCTTATGGTACCAGTAAATATATGGTCGAACGCTGCCTGTCTGATCTTCATCATGCAGAAAATGATTGGTCCGTGGTATTGTTGCGCTATTTTAATCCTGTTGGCGCTCATCCTTCGGGGACAATGGGGGAAGATCCACAGGGAATTCCCAACAATTTGATGCCTTATATTGCGCAAGTTGCGGTAGGCCGTCGGGAAAAACTGTCAGTGTATGGCAATGATTATCCGACCGCTGATGGGACTGGCATCCGTGATTATATCCATGTCATGGATTTGGCTGATGGGCATATCGCGGCATTGAATGCCGTGGGTAAAAAATCGGGGCTGCATATCTATAATTTGGGCACCGGAAAAGGCACCAGCGTGCTGGAAATGGTGGCCGCTTTCAGTCATGCTTGCGGCAAGCCCGTGCCTTATGAAATTTGTCCTCGTCGTCCGGGGGATATTGCTGAATGTTGGTCAAGCCCGGAGAAAGCCGAGCGAGAGCTGGGGTGGAAGGCCAACCGTACTGTCGTGGATATGACCGCCGATGCCTGGCGCTGGCAATCGCAAAACCCGAATGGCTATCAGGCGAAGTAAGGAACACTAAACATTTTGGTCTTCTGTTAGTAAAGTCGCTGTAACCTCTCCCGTCCAGCAGGGCGGGAAGCAATCACGTTTGTGGTAAGGCAAGGAGGAATGATGTCGAAGCTGCGATTCAATTCTGTTGATTATCCACACAGGCGGTACAATCCCTTGACGGGAAAGTGGATTATTGTTTCACCACACCGGACGGAGCGGCCGTGGAGTGGCATTATGGATGAAAAACCCCTTCCCGTTGTATTGCCGAGTTACGACAAACACTGTTTTTTATGCCCGAACAATCCCCGTGCTTCCGGTGATATCAATCCAGATTATCAGGACGTTTATCTCTTCGAGAATGATTATCCGGCTTTGCTGCCGGAACGTCCCGATATAACCCCTGCCGATCACCCGCTATTTAAAACTGCGCCGATAAGCGGTGTCTGTCGGGTACTCTGTTTTTCCCCTGATCATAGTAAAACCTTGCCGGAACTGCCCCTGACCCAAATTCGTCGTGTTATTGATACATGGAATGCGCAGATTGAAGAATTAAGCCAGCGTTATATTTGGGTTCAGGTTTTTGAGAACAAAGGGGAAATGATGGGGTGCTCTCAACTTCATCCTCATGGGCAGATTTGGGCCAGCGATTTCCTGCCTGATGAGTTAGCACGCAAAGATGAACAGTTACGGCAATATTATCACCAGCAGGGGTCTAACTTATTGCTGGATTATGTCGAGGCTGAACGCAAAGCGGGGTCACGGACGGTTGTGGAAACCGACCACTGGCTTGCGGTCGTCCCTTATTGGGCGGCGTGGCCGTTTGAAACGATGCTGTTGCCTAAAAGCCATGTTCGTCGCATGAATGAGCTGACGGAAGCCCAACGTGATGACTTAGCGGTGACGATTAAAAAATTGACCAGTCGTTATGACAATCTGTTTCAGTGTGCATTTCCCTATTCAATGGGCTGGCACTTCGCGCCTTTCTTCGAGCAACAACGCGATACCCCTCTCGCTCCGCAAAAACACGATATTGATCACTGGCAATTACATGCCCTGTTTTACCCGCCGTTATTACGTTCATCCAGCGTCCGTAAGTTTATGGTGGGTTATGAAATGTTGGCGGAATCTCAGCGTGACTTAACACCGGAACAGGCAGCCCAGCGGTTACGCGATGTCAGCGACATTCATTTTAAATCTGCGCACATCCGCTAAAAAATGTTTGTGGAGGAAAAAGGGGGAGGAAAATAGAGATGCAAACTTTAATCCAAAACGTGACGGACGCTTTTCATGTGTGCTTTAACTCTTCGCCAACGCATTTTTTTCAGGCACCGGGGCGGGTGAATCTCATCGGTGAGCATACGGATTATAACGCGGGTTTTGTTCTGCCTTGTGCTATTAATTTCCACACCGTACTTGCGGCGGCTAAACGCGAAGATACGTGTATCAGGGTTATCGCGGTTGATTATCATCATCAGGTGGATGAGTTTGACCTCTGCCAGTCCATTGTTTTTCAGCCAGAAAAAATGTGGGCGAATTATATCCGTGGTGTGGTGAAGTGTCTGGCAGAGCGAGGTTATGCCTTCGGGGGGATGGATCTCGCTGTGAGCGGCAATATTCCACAAGGCGCGGGGTTGAGTTCATCGGCATCGTTGGAAGTCGTGATTGGGCAGGCGATTAACGCGCTTTATCGGCTCGATATTAGCCCAAAAATCATTGCCCTGAATGGGCAGCAGGCAGAAAACCAATTTGTCGGTTGCCATTCCGGCATCATGGATCAGTTAATCTCTGCTTGTGGCGAGGAGAATCACGCCTTACTGATCAATTGCCTGACGTTGGAAACCCAATCTGTCCCTATGCCGGATGAGATGGTTGTGATGATCATCAATTCCAATAAACAGCGTGGCTTGGTGGACAGCGAATACAATACCCGCAGGCAGCAATGTGAAGAAGCTGCCCGTTTATTAGGTGTAAAAGCATTGTGTGATATCACTCTTGAACAGTTCAGTGCGAAACAAGCATTGCTCGATACATTGCTCGTCAGGCGGGCCCGCCATGTGATCAGTGAAAACGGGCGTACTCAATGGGCGGCTGAGGCGTTGAGGGCGGGTGACTTATTTCGCCTTGGCCAGCTTATGGCCGAATCTCAT
This sequence comes from Xenorhabdus sp. PR6a, assembly GCF_028599065.1. Taxonomy (NCBI): domain Bacteria; kingdom Pseudomonadati; phylum Pseudomonadota; class Gammaproteobacteria; order Enterobacterales; family Morganellaceae; genus Xenorhabdus; species Xenorhabdus sp. PR6a. The sequence goes on from NZ_JAQRFJ010000036.1 coordinate 32,068, forward strand.
CTTTCCATGCGTGATGATTTTGAAATTACGGTCAGTGAAATCGATGTGCTGGTGGCGATGGTCAAAAATGTGATAGGTGATCGCGGCGGCGTTCGTATGACAGGAGGCGGTTTTGGCGGTTGTGTGGTGGCATTGGTTCCTCCTGATTTGGTGAAAAATGTAGAAAGGGCGATTGAGCAACAATACGCAGCGAAAATCGGTTTGAGCGCGGATATCTATCTTTGTCAGGCAACAAAAGGCGCCGGCCAACTGGAATATTAAATTTCGCAACCGGATGAAATAAATGAATAGTTTATTTTTGATAAATAATTCTGAGATGATTATGTGAATCCAGCTATGACATTCATGTGGAGAAATAAAAATGAAATTCACAAAACTAATTGTATTTATTTCTATATTAAGTTTTCCTTTTTTAGCATTACATGCAAAATCTGAAAATAAAGTTAATGATGTAAAAAATATTGACTGCAATATATTAAATGGAAAACCGGGACAAAATGGTCAGGATGGAATACCTGATAGTCATTGCAAAGATGGAGGCAAAGGCGGAGACGGACAATCTCCAGGACAATCAGGCGGTAATGGTGGTAACGGTGCTTCTGGCGGTAATGGTGGCGATGGTGGCAGAGGAGCAGACGGAATATAAATAAGCTAAAACGACCCCGTACATAAGGTTGTGGACAGGGTCAATAGATTATTACTCTTTTTTACGGCTTTTGGATCGCCAATTCCGCTTTTCGGGCTGCCTGACAGGCTTTACGTTCAGCGGGTTCACGCTCTTGAATGATTTTTGCGGTTTCATCGATGGCGGGAAGAGGAAAGCCCATACCATCATAGGCACCAAAACCGATTAAACGATAACTGCTTAACGGGGTATTGATTGGGATGCGAAACTCTCTCTTTTCCCCCGGTGCCAATGGTTCAAATGCGTGTATTGTCAGTGTACCCGGTTCACATTTAGCGTTAAGGGGTAAAATAGCCAGATAACCCCCCGCCACAGGCTGGTTGCCTTTATTTTGCAGTGTCCCCCCGACAAAGAATTGACCACCGGCTCCCAGCCCCATGTGGAATAACAAATGCGCTTCCCCTTTTGCCCATAATGCAGGTGCAAACAGGCTGCCGGCCATTAACGTTATCGCACTGAATATTGTACCGAATGTATAACCACGCCATTTCATCATTATGCTCCTATTTATGAATTCCTGATGATGCGTTCCTAACGCGAAATAGGTATTACAGGGGTTGGCACAAAAATCAAGTGATCTTACTTAACTTGAGCTATGGCTATAGATTGATACAAGAATCAATATCATCATAATTAATTCCCTTTTGTTATAAGTAGTTTTTATTTGTTCTTTCAAATTGATTGCTGTGCAGCGTTATTCTCTCCGGTCTGGAGGTTTTATTTTCTGACCGTTTTATTTGCAAATTTTACCGATTATCAAGAGGCAAATATGGCAGCACCACGTTCAGTTCTTGAACTGATAGGGAATACACCACTATTGGAACTGACTCATCTGGATACCGGCCCATGCCAGCTTTTTATTAAGTTAGAGAATCAAAATCCGGGCGGTTCGATTAAAGATCGTGTGGCGCTTTCAATGATTGAGCAGGCGGAAAAACAGGGATTGTTGCAGCCAGGTGGCACCATCATTGAAGCCACGGCAGGTAATACGGGGATTGGGTTGGCGTTGGTTGCCGCCATGAAGGGCTATAAGCTGATTTTAGTTGTGCCCGATAAGATGAGCAGGGAAAAAATTTATCACCTGCGGGCACTGGGAACCGATGTACGCCTGACCCGCTCTGATGTGGGAAAAGGGCACCCAGAATATTATCAGGACTATGCTCTGCGTCTGTCGAAGGAAATCAGCGGCGCTTATTATATTGATCAATTCAATAATCCTGCGAACTCAGCCGCCCATTTTTCTACCACGGGGCCAGAAATTTGGCAGCAGATGGAGCAGCGTGTCGATGCGGTGGTGGTGGGGGTTGGTTCTGGCGGCACGCTGGGTGGTTTGAGCCAGTATTTTAAGGCGGTTTCCCCTCATACGGAATTTGTCCTCGCCGATCCTAAAGGTTCTATTCTTGCCGATTATGTGGAGCATGGTCACTATGACGAAGCCGGTAGTTGGTTTATCGAAGGTATTGGCGAAGATTTTGTCCCACCGCTTGGTGATTTTTCTCAGGTTCATCAGGCTTATCGCATTACTGATGCAGAATCGTTTGCCTGCGCCAGAGATTTACTGCTGAAAGAAGGCATCTTGGCCGGCTCTTCTTCAGGCACATTACTGGCAGCGGCGCTGCGTTATTGCCGTGCCCAGACCACCCCGAAACGTGTGGTGACGTTAGCTTGTGACAGTGGCAACAAATATTTGTCGAAGATGTTTAATGATTACTGGTTATTGGAACAAGGGCTGCGTTCACAACCACAAGAAAATGATTTGAGCGATTATATTACCTATCGTTATCAGAATGGTGCGACGGTTTCAGTCTCCCCGCAAGATACCTTGCAGATCGCCTATGGCCGTATGCGCCTGTATGACATTTCACAATTACCGGTGATCGAAGACGATCAAGTCGTGGGTATCATTGATGAGTGGGATCTCATGCATACTATTCAGGCCAATTCACACAATTTCTCCTTACCTGTGACTGAAGCGATGACCCGTCAGGTTCATACACTCAATAAAAAAGCGCCATTGGAACAGTTAACTGCTACCTTTGATGCGGGGCATGTGGCGCTGATTGTGGATGATAACAATCATTTTTTGGGCCTTGTGACTCGTACTGATGTGCTGAACGCATGGCGTCAACAACTCAATTGATCTCTTTCAGGAATAAATTAATGGCCGAGTTTAATAAGATTAAATTTGATACACAAAGCGTCCATGCAGGATATGTACCTGATCACACAGGGGCAGTCATGCCTGCAATTTATGCGACATCGACTTATGCTCAACCTGCACCGGGTCAACATACGGGATATGAGTATTCCCGTAGTGGGAACCCGACACGGGATGCTTTAGAGCGTGCAATTGCTGAATTGGAGAATGGCACTCGGGGTTATGCTTTTGGTTCTGGTCTGGCCGCCAGTTCGACCATTTTGGAATTACTTGATAAAGACAGTCATATCATTGCGGTAGATGATCTCTATGGGGGGACTTACCGGTTGCTGGAGAAAGTGCGCCGCCGGACAGCGGGTCTGAAAGTCACCTATGTTGAAGCAGGGGATACTGCGGCACTGGAAGCGGCCATTCAGCCTGACACAAAAATGATTTGGGTGGAAACGCCCACAAACCCACTGCTGAAATTGGCTGATTTAACGGCGATTGCACAGCTTGCCAGGCAGCATAATATTATCAGTGTGGCCGATAACACGTTTGCTTCTCCTTATATTCAGCATCCACTGGATTTAGGTTTTGATCTTGTCGTGCACTCTGCGACCAAGTATCTGAATGGGCATTCTGATGTTATTGCGGGTCTTGCGGTGGTGGGAGATAACGCCGAGTTGGCGGAGCAAATTGCGTTTTTGCAAAATTCCATTGGTGCCATTCTTGACCCGTTCAGTAGTTTCCTTGTCCTGCGCGGCATTCGGACATTGGCACTGCGTATGGAGCGCCATATTGACAGTGCCGAGAAGATTGCACATTGGCTCGAACAGCAACCACAAGTTGATAAAGTGTACTATCCTGGGCTGGTTTCTCATCCTCAGCATGAATTGGCAAAACGTCAGATGCGAGGTTTTGGTGGCATGGTTTCCATCGTACTGAAAGGCGACGAAGATTATACGCGGCGCATCATTAAAGAACTGCAACTGTTTACTTTGGCGGAAAGTTTAGGGGGGGTGGAAAGTTTGATTGGTCAGCCGTTTACCATGACCCATGCTTCCATTCCGCTGGAAAAGCGCTTGGCCGCCGGCATTACGCCACAATTGCTCCGTATTTCCGTGGGGATCGAGAATGCGGATGATCTAATAGCAGATTTATCTCAAGCATTTGAACGTGCTAAATAATATTTAAGAATTATCAATCACTTCCTTACTCCTCGCGTCACGAGGAGTAAGGAATTCTCATAATTTGAATGTATCACTATGATGGAAACCTATTTATACTCAATAGATTTCAAGCGGCGGTGCCGTCAACAAAGGATGATACGTTATGGCAATTCTAGATATCCTCACCATTCCAGATGAAAGACTGAGACAAAAATGTGTTGATGTTACTGATTTTGATAAAGTTCAAGCACTAATTGATGACATGCTGGAGACAATGTACAACACTGACAATGGCATTGGTTTGGCGGCTCCACAGGTGGGTCGGCAAGAAGCCGTTTTGGTCATTGATCTTTCTCCTAATCGCGATCAACCCATGACTTTGGTTAATCCAAAGATCGTCGAAAAAGAGCGCCGAGTAGTAAATCAGGAGGGCTGCCTGTCGATACCAGGATATTACGCAGAGGTTGAACGATTTGAAAAAGTGAAAGTAGAGGCATGTGATCGGTTTGGTCAACCGATGACCATAGAAAGCGAAGATTTTTTGTCAATCGTGATACAGCATGAAATTGATCATTTACATGGCATTATTTTTATCGATTATCTCTCCCCACTAAAAAGGAAAATGGCCTTGAAAAAAGTGAAAAAGTCTCTCAGCACCAGCAAAAATTAATGGCTGAGAATAATAAAAATCATGTTATTGATTAATAATATTATATCACTTGCAATATTGTGGTTTTATATTTTGCTGTTATTTAATTTATTAATGATTAGCATACATAAAAAAGCTTAAAATTATGCCGATGGAACTTACATAATCTGATGGTAATCAGATAAGCAGAGGAATAATTGTGATTGGAATAAGTGATATTGCGTACTATCAACCACCTAATTTTTCCATTGATCTTAACCTAATAGATACAACAGAAGCCAAGGTAGGTACATATTTGCTGATATTGGATGCGGAGGGAATCAGGGATGTTCAAGTTCCTTCAGTGAAAGTGGATAGTAACATGGAATATGTTAATATTCCTTCCATTGCCAGCAGTAATGAGCTGACATAATGAAATGGACACCTTCCCAAAACGGCTTCAGTGAGCCATGCTGAATACATCAGCAAAAATATGAAGAGGTGTCCAATGGAACAAGTTATCGGAATTGATCTGGCAAAGCGAGTGTTTCAATTACATATTGCGTCCCCGCTTGGAAAAGTGATTAAAAATACCGTGGTCACGCGCGATAAACTGACCGCTTTCATGGCTCAACAACCTCCTTCAAAAATCGTGATGGAGGCGTGTGGCAGCGCAAATTATTGGAGCCGCCAATTTAAACGCTTTGGTCATGAGGTGAAGCAAATCAGCCCCCAATATGTCGCTCCGTTCAGAATGGGCAGCAAGAATGATAAAAATGATGCCGCAGCGATTGTGGAAGCTGACAGTCGTCCGGGAATGCGTTATGTCCCGGAAAAAACGCAGGAACAACAGGATATTCAGTGTTTGCACCGGGTCCGCCAGCGGCTCATGAAAAACAGAACGGCGCTGATTAATCAAATCCGCGGACTGGGCTTAGAATATGGCATTGCCATCCCCGAAAGCGCCCACAAGGTTGAGCAATGT
>NZ_JAQRFJ010000037.1:0-36891 GCF_028599065.1 Xenorhabdus sp. PR6a
GCGTTCGCCGGTCGGAAGCCAACTTTCAGTGAGCTGGCCGTGTTCGTCATAACCATAAGCAAAGGTGTCGCCCGTCGGCAGTTTCACTTCGGTCAGCGCCCCGTCAGGGTTGTAACCGAAAGTGGTTATCCCGCCAGCCGGATCGGCTTCCCAGAGGATTTGGCTATGGTGCCACTGGCGGCGGGTGATGCGCCCCAGCGGATCGACTTCACGGGTCACTAACCCATTATGATCGTAATGATGCCGGGTTTCGCCCCCTTCGGCATCCAGATAGGTGGTAATACGCGCCCGGTCATCATAGCGGAACCGATCATGCCAGTAACCGCTGGGAGAGGCCATACTGCTCACCCGGCCCCGGTCATCATAAGTGAGATGGAGATCGGTCTGGTCGGTATCGTGCCAGCGGGTCATGCGCCCCTGCGCATCATATTCATGCCACAGGTGGTGGTGCTGGAACGCGTCACACTCGCTCAGGTAGCCCTGCGGATCATACCGGCAGGTCAGCAGGCGTTGCTGAACGGCTTGTCCCGCGCGGGTCTCGTGCAGGTCGAGCGTATGCAGTTGTCCGTCCCGGTAATGCAGGCTTAAGCGCAGGCCGTCATTGCGGACGACTGCCGTCAGTTGCGACTGTTTATCGTAGATAAAATCAATCCGGTTTTGCCGCCGATCCGTGATGGCGGACAGTTTTTGCGTGGAGCCTGACGCCGGACTGAAATGGTAAGTCAACTGGGCGCGGCGGTCAGTCAGGCACAGTTCACCCGTCAGTTCCCCCGTCAGGACGCAATGGGGAATATGTTTATTACGGGCGAGTACCTGATTTTCCGGCGTACTGAAATCGTAAATGACGCCGTCGGTATCCGTAAACAAGACTTCACCGCTGCCGATAACCAACTGGCGTGACCAGTCATCCGCCCATTTTTCACCAAACAGGCCGCTTAACCTGGCGGCAGAACGATAGGTCCGGGTCAGGGTGATGGGTAACAGTCCGGGGATAACGATAACCGGCCAGACTTGCAGGAAGTCGCCGGTCGCCATATCGACCGGTTCACTTTTTGTACTACAGGTTCCCGTGCAGCTTCCCTCTTTGTTATTGGACGGCGTAGCATCATCCTTGGGCGTCTCTTTGGCGGGTTTGGCTTCCGGGGTGTCGCCAGACTGGCCCTTGACTTTGCCGCCGGCGGGCGGTTTGGCCTTTTTAGCTACCGCTTTCGCCCCCTGTTTGGCCAGCCCGCCAACCCCCGTTGCCAGGCTGGCGGCATCAAAAATCAGCGCCCCGCCTTGCTCCGCCTTATCCGTGATATCAAACCGGATGGCATCCACATGGCTCAGCTCCACCGCCTTATCGATACCTTTGTTTAAGGCATCCGCAGTGGCAAGCGCGGCATCACCCATTGTGTCAGCCCCCACGGTTTTCAATACCGTCCCGGAGGCGGACATCATTCTGGCAGGCGCACCCGCTCCCCCCCTGAAGAAGAGTTCCCCCACATCAGGCACCGTATTCCACGCCCCTTTGGCCGCACCGACGGCGGCCTTGCCCGGGTTATCCCAGGCGGCACTCAGTTTCTCCCCGGCTTCTTCCCCCCACTTTTGCACACCTTCCTTGGTTTCCTCCCACCATTCCCCCGCCTGCTCCAGCCAGCCTTTTTCCTGCGCCGTTTCTGCGGTCACCGCTGCATTGGCCTCCGCCGGCGGATTCGTGCCCTGCGGGGCCTGACCGACGATTTTACCCAACGTGTTGCCTTCACCGGTCGGGCTGTCATCACGGGCTTTGACGGGCAGGGCGTCATTGGGTTTGGGATGATTCTCTTCTTCTTTTTCCTCGTCCCATTCTTCCAGTGGAAACTCCCCACTTTTGAATTTTTCGATCACTTTAGCCGCAAGCCTGTCCTCAGCGTCGGTAATCAATTTAATATCATCCGATGTGAGCCGGTGATTACCCTGGGTCTCTTGCCGGATGAGGGCGGGTATATGTTCACGGATCGCTTCTGCGTCAGCCAAGGTACGGATATTGTAAGCCTCACAAAATATTTTTTCGTCACGGCCACCCGTAATACTGATATTGACTCCCATTGTCATTTTTCCTTATGCCCCGTTCATCCAAAATTCATCCCCGTGGCGCAACAGCAGCTTGTTGCCCGCCCGCACCGTTTGGGTATGCGTCTTCGGGTGACATTTGCCGCCCACGGTGCCGCTTTTCACCCCGTTGGCCACACCGGGCTGGTCGCCCATCGTCTGCGGCACAAAGCTCTGGGCGAACACCACCACCGGCTGGCCATTGGCCCGCACGGATTTCACCGGGACGTCACTGCCTGCCAGTTTCGCCATCACCGGGTAGGGAATGGGCGGGGTGGACGAGCCCATCGGGGTCTTGCACACATCGGGCAGCATGCCGACGAGCAGCCATTCACCCGCCGTGCGGGCGATATAATTATCAGCCATCTTTTTTCTCCTCTTCCCGTGGGGCCAATTTGAGCAGCGGGGCATCGGGGTCGATTTCAAACCGCGCTTCCGCCACCCGCACCGGCAGGCTGGTTTTAAAATTCAGCCGGCAGGTGAGGTGCACTGTCATCGCCTCGCTGTCGAGAATGAGCGTATCAAGGCGCATCGGCACCGGCAGCAGGGCACCGTTTTGCATCCGCAGCAAAATAAACGGCCGGTGCCCCGGCAGGGTGACGTGCAGGTGGCCGCCGGGGGTCAGGCCGCTTAACGTGAGGGCCATATCGGTGCCCGGCCAGTCAATCTGCTGGTCCGCCGGGGCACCGTTCCAGTAGCGGAAGTCGAAGTCTTTCGGCAGGTAAGGATGACGGTGGCTGAGCCAGTCATCATCATACGTGCCGGCGAGCTGGCGGCGCGGGGTCCACGCCCGGCCGACCAGGCCGAAACCTTGCGGCCGGCAGGCCGGGGTATCCGGCAATAAGGTGCCCGCCAGTTGGGCGGAAAAATGTTGCGCGGTAAAGGGTGCCTCCGGTGCGGTGATGCGCGGGGCCGGGCAGCGGTCAGGTTGTTTGGCGCTGGCATACCACGGCGTGACAAAGCCGATACCCAGCGGATTGGTGTCGCAGGCGGCATGGGCAACGGGGGCATTCTCTTCCCCGTCCGGGTGCTGCCGGCGCTGTTCTGGTGTCAGCCGGTCACGGTCGTTAAGGTGTTCACCCGCGTTATCCCCGGCCTGAATTTTGCATTCGCCCCCATAGGCATAACGATAATCCAGCGGCAGGGCCGTAAAGGGTTTGGGGGCCGTCAGTTGCCAGTGACCGCGGGGGTCACGGATAAATTCCCGTTCGCCGCTCACGGTCAGGGTTTTGTCGAGCAGGGTCTGGCCCTGCCTGCCTTGGACATGCAGCCGGACCGGAAACTCAGGACAGGGCCGGCCATCAGGCGCGTAAGCCGTGCCGTTAACGATAATGTCACAGCGCGGCTTAAACGGCGCAAGGTCACTCTCCTGCAAGACCGACGAGGCATTCATCCGCCCGCGGTATTCATCCTGCACACACAGGGGGGGCGCGGGCAGCAGTTCGGCGGTGCACTGCCCGGCCCGGTCCGGCAGTAGCTGATAGCCGATTTTCATCACCGCCACATGGTGTTCCACATCTTCAATATCCAGCATGGAGTAATTCATGACCGCAAACGGGGTCAGGTTACGAAATTCCATCTCAGGCCGCTCCTCAGTTCAGGTCAATGTCTTTGCCGGTGATTTGCACCGGGCCGCTGGCCTCAAACTTGAACTCGCTGCCCTGGAGGGTGATTTTGCCGCTGCTGTCCATGCGCAGGACGCTTGCGCCACATTGCAGTTCAATCACATCCCCGGCCTTGATGGACAGGCTATGGCCGACTATCACGGATTTGTGGACCCCCACTTCTTCCGTCTGGCTTAAGGTGACGGCGGTGTTCATCGCGCCCCCGACGGTCAGGACATAGGCGAGGCCGACCGTGTCGGTACGGGTCAGGTTAACCGTGGCTTTCTGGTGCCCCTTGACGGTGAGGGTCTGGTTTTTGTCCACGGTTTCCTGGTGGTTGGCCAGCACCTGCGTATCCCGGTTATTCAGCACCTTGGTGTACATGTCCTTCTGTGCGTGCAGAGACAGCTTTTCACTGCCCCTGGCATCCTCAAACAGCAGCTCGTTATAGCCCTCCCCCTTGTGGGTCTTGGAGCGCAGTGCCATCTGGGTTTTGCTGCCCGGCAGTTTGCCCGGCGGGATATTGCCGGCGTGGTAAGTCCGCCCCGTCACTATCGGCTGGTCGGGGTCACCGTGCAGGAAGTCCACCACCACTTCCTGACCGATACGCGGGATGGCCAGCATCCCCCAGCCCTGCCCCGCCCACGGCTGCGTCACCCGTATCCAGCAGGAGCTGTGGTCATCGCTCTTACCGTATCGGTCCCACGGGAACTGGAGGCGCACGCGACCGTACTGGTCACAGAAGATTTCTTCGCCGGCCGGCCCGACCACCCTGGCGATTTGCGGGCCATCCATCACCGGTTTGGGCAGCGGTGCCGGACGCCAGTGCTGGTTCTGGCGGATAAAACTGAACTGGCTGTGCAGCGTGGTACCGCTCTCACTGGTGGCCGTTTCCAGCGCACCGGGCTGGCGGCCGCTGTGGGTCGCGCTCACCACCTGCCATGACTGGTTCAGGTCCGGGCGCGGGTGGTTTATCAGGGTGAACAGTTTGCCCGGCTGGAGGGCAATGGCGTGGCCGCGGCCCTGCCCGGTCACCGCGTCGTTGCGCAGGGCTTCCAGCCGGTAACGGGTAAAGGCCTTGCCGTGGGCTTCGTCCTTAAACCGGCCGGGGTAGTCGTAGTGCTCGTAATAATTTTCCTGCAACTGCTCGTCCTTCATCTGCTGGCTGAATTCCGCCGGCCACGCCGGGTTCTTGAAGGTGTAATCTTTCAGCTCCACCTTGGCCGGGCGCACCTGCGCGCTGCTGGTGAAACTGGTCACCGACGGTTCCCCCGTGGTGCTGACATCCCCCGGCTGGTACGGCAGGATGAGGCCCGGCGGCACCGAGCCGGCGTCATCGGCAAACACCAGCGTGTTACGCCCGTTGCCGCACTCGAAGAAGTAGAAGATGCCCTCTTCCGCCGTCAGCCGTTGCAGGAAGGCAAAGTCGCTTTCCTGGTACTGGACGCAGAACTCCCGTGCCGGGTGCGGGTGGCGCAGGCTGAACACCACGTCACGGATACCGTGCTCTTTCAGAATGGTGGTGATAATGGCGGCAATGTCCTGCTGCTGGAAGATGCGCGAGTTCCGGCGCAGCGTGGTGCGCCATAAATCCGGGTAAATGGTCATCTGGTAGGTGGTCTGGTGCAGCCCGGTGTTGCCCTGTTCAAAACGCGCCACCATGCCGGTGAGGCTGCGCTGTTCCACCCCGTCCTGCAAAATGGTCAGGGTCGCCGCCCGGTCCAGCACCGCCGGAAAGTCGATGGCCGGGTCGGCACTGGCCAGCCCGACTTGCAGGCTGAACGGCCGGGAAAAGCCTTCCGTCAGGGCGAAGTCGGTGACCACAAAGGTCTGCGGCGGCAGGCTGCCCGCCGTCAGGGTAAACTGCAACCCGCTCGGGGCACTGAGGCCCAGCAACTGGCTGACCTGTTGCAGCGCCTTGGCCGCCCCACTCTGGCCGGCGGCGGCACGGGCGGCCAGCCCCTGCCCGCCGGTAAAGCCGCCGCCCGGCATTAAGTTTCCGGCCCCGGCAGCACCAGAGCCTAAGCCTGAGCCGCCGCCAATGCCACCGGCACCGCCCAGTCCCCCGGCAAAACCGCCGCCCGGAATGAGGCCTGCCGCGCCTGACAGGCCGCCGCCTACTTTGCCGGCCACCTGTTTCGCGGTCTGAATTGCGCCCTGTCCCTGCCGGACAAGGGCCTGTCCTTGCTTCAATTTATCGGTGTGCTTCTTTATCTTCTTGATTGACATGATAAGTCTCCCTGATTACTGCCCGCCGTCCGCGGGGGCGGCGGGTGCATGATGGTCGGTGGGGTGTTCGGTCGCCTGCCGCAGCCGGTCATAGCGGCCCAGCAGGGCGTTAAAGCGGTCATCGATGCCTTTGAGCAACACCGGCGGGGCGGCCTCCCCGTTCGCCGCATGGACGCTCAATCGGCGCAACAGTTCTTCCAGCGGCACCTCACTGCCGTGGCTGCGCTGGATGTCGTAGATGGCGGTTTTCAGGTAGGAGAGCGTGAAGCTGCCCCGTGTCCGCTCCTGCAACAAAATTTTGTCCGCCAGCTGCGTAAGCCGGTCGTGGGTGGTGTGCCAGCCGCCGGCCAGCGGTACGCTGTCAATCCGGGCGGTCATCGCCTGTTCCCACTGCCGGGTGGCCTGCCGCTGCACCGGCGAATCCGGCCAGTGCTGTGCCGCCGTCGCGGTCAGGGCGCGGGCGGCCTCCCAGGTCATCAACGGCGACGTCTCGGCCAGCCGCTCAAGCTGGCCGGCATAACGGTCCAGTTCAGGCCGGTCAAGCCACGCCAGCCGCGCCCCCGCCGGCTGGGCGGTGATGGCGTTAAGTTGGTGTTGCAGCGGCTTGTAGAACCCCAGCCAGCCGCCGACTAAAACCAGTCCCCCCAACAACGCACCGAGGCCAAATCCCTGCCAGGCACTGAGGCTTTTCGCCGGCGGTTCCGGGAACTGCACCCGCACCCGCGGCGGGTTATCGGCCTCCGGCGGCGGCGCCGGCGGCGGGGTGTCCGGTTCGGTGTCGGACTGGGACAAATACACCAGCGGCGGCATCTGCACCGGCACCGCCGGTTTGGCGGCCGGACGGGGTTTTTCCAGCTTTTTGGCCGCGTTCTGGAAGAACCACAGCAGGTTTTCCACCCGCGGCAGGCGTTTCAGGTCGGATTGCTGCAACCGGTCGACAATCAACTGGAGCGCCCGTTCGGCGCGGTAAATCAGCCGCAGGTCGCCGGCGGCAAAATCGAGCTGGCGCAGCACACTGCCGGTGCGGGTATGGAACCACTCCAGCAGGTCGGTACGCACCGCCGGCTGCGGCGGCCACAGGCTCTCCCATTCACTGACGATAACCCCCGCCAGCAGTTCACACCCTTCGGTGAACCCCGCCAGCCCGCCCAGCTGCATCCGCGCCAGGGTGTAGTAAATCGCGGTCTGTAAATCGACCCCGTTGGTTCTGAACAGCGTCAGGGACAACGATTCCACCAGTGGCCAGTTCACTTCCGGCTGAGCGGGGTGGCTGGTTTTGTTGATTTCATCGCGGATAACGGCAAATTCCGGCAGGTTCAGCGGACTGCCGCCCGCCCGGATGATGAGATTGTCAGGGTGAGCGCTCATACTCTCGCTTTTCTCCTTAAAAAAACCCCCTGCCCGAAGGCAGGGGGCGGGTTGACTGTCAGGACGGTCCCACGCCTTCCGCTCAATACAGGGTGTCCGGCAGTGTGAACTGGCTGAACAGCCCGCCGGCAAACGGGTTGTCGGATTCGTCCACGTAGACGCGGTAGGTCATGTCGCCGCCGTCCACGCTAAAGCGCACATCAAAGAAGCCCGGCTGGATGTCCGTCAGCGTGCCGCTGTTAATCAGCCGCAACTGCGCCCACGGGCCGCTGAAGCTGACCGCGCGCGGTGCCCGGTTGCTGTTGGCCGGCATCAGGGTCAGCTGGCTTTCGGTACCGGCGCGCATCGAGTTCGGCCAAATCAGGCGCGCCACGTTGCGCCGCCCGTGCGAGTAATCCACCAACTGGCCGTCGAGGTTGAGCAACGCCCGACGCTTGTTGCCGGTCAGGCTGACCGGTTCAATGGCGAACTGGGCGCCCAGCCCGTTTTGCGGGGTAAAGAAGGTGGTGCGGATGCGCTCCGCCACGGCCAATTGTTTCATCACATCCGGGCGGATCAGCGTCTTGCCGTCCGTGCCCATGGTCAGGTTATATTCTACAAACGGTTTCAGGCTCTGCTTGTAGAAGCTGTCCAGCGTGCCGTCCGGCCGGAAGAAGCGGTCAAACTCGCTCAGCGGCACTTCTTCGCTGGCCGCCGGGTTAAACGGATAGCGCCCCGCCAGATAGGTCCGGTACTGCTTGACCACCGTGTGGCTCCATTCCACTTCCAGTGACCGCACCGCTTCCATCATCACCACGCGCCAGGCCTGTTCCGCCAGATCCCCCACCCAGCGGTTCAGCGGCTCCGGCAGGGTTTTCGCCATCTGCTGCACTTCAAAAATCGCGTCACTGGTGTTTTTGTCCAGCCGCATCTGCACCGCCTGCAACGCCGCCTTGCCCGGCACCGGCGAGTTCTGGATCGCCAGCAGGTAACGGTGCAACGCCGTCAGTTTCTGGTAGACGCTGTGTAACGTACTGCCTTTGTCACCGCGTTCCACCAGCACGTCGGTTTCCTGCGCGAAGTCGTGGCTGATGCGGTTTAACAGCCGGTAGTCGTGCTGTTTCAACAACGCCGCTTTTTCTTTTTCGCCCAGGGTGCTGCCCGGCACCGGCGGCTGGGTGTTGTCGCCCAGAATTTGCAGCGCCCGCTTGATGGGCTGCTCCCCGCTGATCACCTGTTCGATGGCACTGATGGCGTGCGGCAAATCCTCAAAATCCCGCACTTCCAGGTTGTTCATCGCCGCCCGCCAGGTGGCGGTGTACTCGGACAGATACAGCTCATGGATATCGTTTAAGATCCGCTCCTGATCTTTGGCACTGTACTGGTCATGCGCCGCGGACGACCCCGTTCCGCCGGCGGTGTCCTGATTCGGCTTCGTGATATTGAGCACCCAACTGTCCATCTCGGTCAGTTTGGTCAGTTCATCTTTCTGCCGGACGAAGTAATCCGTCAGGCCAAGGCGGGTCAGCAACTGCGGGATCACCAGGCGTTTTTCATTGCTGGCCACAAACACATCGTCAAAGCTGGGGCCAATCTGGTCACGCAGGTTGAGCGGCGCCGGCAGGCTGTCCTGCGCCCGGATACGCAGGTTCTGGTACACCCGCTGCTTGACGGAAAGCGCTTTCAGTTCCTCCTGCGCCTGCCGGATCGGCTTGACAAACGGGGCAAAGTGGGCAATCGCCTCTTTGTCCCCGTTATCGCGCAGGGTCTTCCAGTCGGTCCGGTCGAGGGCGTAATCCAGGTGGGTCAGCAACGCCTCCTGCACATCCCGCTGGCCGTTGAAGGCCTGACTCCAGCGCGTGCGCATATACTGGGCGACCAGGCCGGGGTTGCGTTTGCTTTTATCTTCCATCATGCGCATCACCCGCAGGATTTCGAGTTTTTCCTCACTGCCGGCCGGCGCCTGCTTCAGGTCATCCAGCAGCCCCCGCATCAACGCCGGCAGGAAACGCTGCTCCAGCAGTTTCAGGTAGGTGCCTTCCACATACGGCCCGACCCCGCCGCCCTGATACAGCGCCATGTCGGTCAGGAAGGATTTGTTCTCGTGATAGTTGCCGTAAGCCAGCGTCGCATCCCGGATCGGGTTCAGCAGCGGCAACTGGAGGTTGCCGTCATGGTCATCCCCTTTCGGCGGCGGCACGGACAGGAAATTTTTCGCCTGCGCCAGCACTTCTTCCCCCGCCCGGTAGTTTTTCTGGTAGAAGTAATGCCAGCCGCCCCACATCGCCAGCATGACCACCGCACTAACCGTGGAGAAGGTGTACAACTGGCGGCGGTTGCGGCTCAGCCAGATGCGGTTCTCCGCCGCCAGGTTCGGTTCGGCCAGCAGGACCTCTTCGAACAGGGAATGGGTAAAGAACGGCAGGGTGTCGCCCGCCGGCCAGGTGGGGAACGCCTGCGCCCCCAGATGGTACTGCGCCGAGGCGGACTGGGTGAACAGGTCATCCATTTGTCCCACTTGGTGAGCCGAGGTCAGGTAGACGCCGCGCAGGGTGGGGCGGTGGTGTTCATCGTTATACAGGATATCGTCCAGCATCTGGGCGATGTAGCTGTGCAGCCCCTGGATCTGGCGGGTGAAACTGAACAGGGCGGCCCGCTGGTTGGCATCGACGTTGTTCAGCATCATGTCCGGCATCGCGGTATTCAGGTTGGCCATCCACTGTTTCCAGAACGCCTCCAGCTCACTGCGCCACGCTTTTTCATCGCGGTTGTTGAGGCTGAAGGTCACACCCAAAATCTGGTCGCGCAGTTGGCGATCCAGTGACTGGTACAAGGCTTCAAAGCCGTGCAGCAGGTCGATTTTGGTCATCACCAAATAGATCGGCAACTGGCTGTGGAAGGTCAGGCGAACGTCTTGCAGGCGCTGGTGGATTTCCCGCACATAACGTTCACGCTGTTCGCGGCTGTCGGTCATCAGGCGCAGGGTATCCACGGTCAGAATCAGGCCGTTGAGCGGCTGGCGCTGCCGGTTTTCCGCCAGCCAGTTCAGCAACGCTTCCCACAGGCGGCTGTGGATTTGGGGTTTGTCGCTGTTAAGCGGGACGGGCTGGTCAATCAACTGCCCGCGGGGATCGATGATCACCGCTTTTTCCCCCAACCAGCAGCGCAGCATCAGGGGAACGTCGCCATCCTGACGCAAATATTCGGGGGCCGCGATTTCAGACAGCTTCACCCCTTCCTTGATGAGTGAGGTCTTGCCGCTCTTCTGGCTGCCGATGACCATATACCACGGCCGTTCATACAGGTAGTTGTACGAATCCAGATGGCGTTGCAACTGGGATTTCCAGTGGTCGAGGTAGCGATCCTGATGTTCAATATCCACCCGGACCGGATCAAACACTTTCAGTTCAACGTCAAGGTTGAGTTTTTCCAGTGTCCGCAGGCGACGCCACGCTTTCATGCCGATCCAGCCCAATACCATCATCATAATGAGGGCGGTGGCCAGCCAGCGCGCCGCGAGGCTTTCCAACGGATAATCGTTGCGCAGTTTCCACTCCGGCCCCCACCACCAGACGGCAATCAGCAGCAGGCAGGGGATAAGCGCCAGAATCAGTGCCATCAGTGCCTTGAGGCGGGGCAGGGACTTAAACTTCGCCAAGGTCGGCAGGGCAGATTTCAAGGGTGCCAAAGAGGACAAAGAGGGCCATTTCATGGGTTAACACTCCTGTTTGAAGCCGTATCCTTGAGAGAAGACGGGAGTTTTTCAGCCAATTTTTCAGTCAATAACGCCAGCAGGCTGGGTTCCCATTGAGTCAGTTGCATGTGTTGTCCCGTGTGTAACAAATTCCGGTAATGCTGTTGGGCGAGCGCTGTCATGCCCGCTTCTTCAAGCAGTTGGGCATTGAGCAATTGGCCATAGCATTGATCCCGTGGCTCAGTTAACTGTTGTTGATGTGCTTCCAACATGGTCAGTGCCGCGGCCAATCCCTGCTGCTGGAAACATTGCCAGATAGCGGCCTGATCAGCAGTCAGAGAACCCTGACCCGTTGCCACGCCTTCCGGCGCAAGCCAGTCAAGGGTTTCAGGCGAAATAAACGGACTCATGTCAGAAAAACTTAAGGTTTTCAGCACCGGCAACCGATCCAGGAAGGTGTGTAGTTCATCACGTATGGCTTGCGCGACGTGCCCATAGCCCAATTGCAACGCCGTTTGTGCGGCAATGGCGTGACCATCGAGCCAGTAAGGCGCCAGTGTCAGGCTTTGCTCGATTTGTTGCAGCAATTTGTTGTCTGCCGTCGGCAATCTCGCCAAATAGTCAGCGGTACGATCGGCGGAAGCCGGTGCCAACGGGGTTTTGCCCGTCGCGTTCGCCATCGGTGCCGCCGTGATGGTGTGCCAGACCGCGTGACGGCGCAGGGAATAACCTATCGGTGATTCGGGATGCCGTTCACACAGCAAATCGGCGACGGTCATCAACGTCTGCTTCCACGCTTTATCGCTCGAACTGTTGACGTCAACTTTTGGCATCGGTGTCACTTCATCGCCCTGTGGCGCTTGCGTCATGGGGTCGGCTGTCGATGCCGCGGCTGGAACCGGCTTTGTTTCCACCGGTACAGCTTCTGGCTGACGGTTATAGCGAATGCGCAGTTGGTCTACGTCATTGGCCAGTTCGCCTTCATCGGCATGCCAGCATTGGGCGAGATGTGCCAATGCCCCTTGTGCCTCATCCCGTTCACCTTTGCTCGCCCGTTCAATAAAACTGCCTTGGGCAGCGTCAAAACGCTTGAGGACTTGCTGTGCCAACCGACGTTTTAACTGGGGTTTGGTCGGCCAACCTTTTTCCCAGTAGTTTTTGACATAATCGGCCAACAGTTCCATGGCGAGGATCAATTCAGCCGCGTTACCGGCATGTTGCAAAGTACGCAGCAGGTGAACCACCAGCCGGAAGTCTTTGCTGTTTTCTCTCAACAATTGCAATGACTGACGCTGGATCGCGTCAACATCCAGCGAGCCATGTGACAGTGAACCAAATTTCATCATTTCGCTGTCAATGTATTCCCAGGTGGGATCGTTATCTGCCAGTCCCTTGCCAATCTGTTCGTCGGACAGAGGTGCCAGCAGGGAGCCGAACCAGTCGAATTGTGTTCTGATGTCCATGTCGATTACCAACGGCAGGCAGCGCGTAATGGCTTCGCGGCCTGCTCCAACAGAGAAATGTTAAAGGTGACCTGACTGCCATTACTGCCCGTCACGCTCATCCGGTCGCTGTTCATCAGGCGCTTGATTTCTTCAATGCCCGGCAAGCCACGGCTGGATTCCCACAAGTAACCGTGTTCCCGCACGAACCATTCCGTCCGGTACTCGGTTCTGTCGGTGGTCACGGTGACCACCCCTGAATCCACGGGCTTAGGCAGTGCCACCTGTAAGCGGGTGATACTGTCAATACAACTCAGCATTAATACCGGGCGCGGCGGTGGTACGCCCAGTGCGGGCGTGGTCAGGATAACGGGGGACGCCCCATTCTCGCCCTGCGTGACCATGAAGCTGGTCGAGTAGTCGGTGCGTTTCATCTCCTGCTCCATCGCCTGCCGCCATAAAGGCCCCATATTTTCGATAGGAATGTATACCGTTTTGAACTTGAGGTTATTCAACGCACGGTCATAGCAGGCCAGCCGGATCAGGGGCGACGGCTCAAAACGGCATTTATGCAGTTCATCTAAATTTTGCTCTTCCTTTACCGTGCCCCCTTCCTGAGCTTCGACCCGCTCCGCCAGTGTGGGATCGCCTGCCAATGACGCAAGCAATGAACTGATAATTAAAACAATATTCATAATCTACACCCGTATTTAGCCAGTTTGTAAACCAACGTCCGCTGGGCAATACCCAGACTTTGGGCAATCAATCGGGTGTCGTTACCCAACTGACGCTGACGTTGAACCAACACGGCGCTTTCAAATTCTTCTATGGCCTTTGGCAGATTATCGATATGACTGTAATCCACGGAGATACGGCTGACGGCCGCCGGGTTTTTCGACTCACTCAGGGAAGCCAGCAGTTCATCCAGTTGTTTTTCTTTTTGGCGTTGAACCTGAAATACCTGACGGATTTGGCGTAACTGTCCGCGCAGTTGTTCGAGTTCCTGCAATTTTTTCAGGCGATACTGCATGACGTGGCAATAGATACCGAACATGTTTTCATTGTTGATGAAATGCTGGACATGTTCGGCAAAGATGACGATCACACCGCAAGACTGTTCATTGCAGTCAAACAGGGGGATGCCATATAACCCACAGTTATGCGGCAGTTCTGCAACAAACGTGCGGAAGTGAGGATCATCAATGCGTGCCCCGTGATTCAGGGAATCCCAAACAATGGGGGTTCCCTTGCGTAATACCTGTATCAATGGGTTATTGACGTCATCAATATCCACTTGCAACCGGCGTGAACTGGTGTGCTGTGGCTCCGGCAAGTTGTAGCATTCCAACCTGTTCTCGTTAATATTCAGCAGGAAAACCAACAGGGCATCAAAACGCGCGCTATGGCTGACCTGCAAAAAATGGTTAACCAGTTGTTCTATAGTGTCATTTTCCAATAACGCTAACGCGCTTTTCAGCCGCTGTTTCATTATTCTGCCTCCTCAACCTCTGCATGGAATTCGTGTTCAGCCACGCTTAAACGAATAGCCTTGATAGGTGTACCCGCCGCCATTTTCTGCAACAACAGCAGGGAAACCGGTGGTAGCAGGGCACCATCGATGATGGACTCCAACATACGGGCACCATTTTCCGCACGGGTCGCGCGTTGCAGGATCTCTTCGGATACGTCGTCGCTGATGGTGACTTCTGCGTTGAAACGTTGCGTCAGCAGGGTATCCAGTCGAGCCAGTTTGCCCTGAATGATGGTTTTCAGGGTTTCATGACCCAACGGCAGGTAAGGGATCACTTCCATGCGCGCCAACAGGGCGGGTTTGAAGAATGCGGCCAATTCTGGGTAAAGCAGGTCGTTGATCTGCTCTGGCTGCCCAGCGTTGTCGACGATGGTTTGATAGCCCAGGTTCGACGTCAGGAAGAACACAACGTTTTTACAGTCGATAATGCGTCCTTCTCCATCCGCCAGCTCCCCTTTGTCGAACGCCTGATAGAACAAGTTCAGGACGTCAGGGTGAGCTTTTTCCACTTCATCCAACAAAACAACGGAATACGGTTTCTGGCGAATGGCTTCAGTCAGGACACCACCTTCACCGTATCCCACATAACCCGGAGGTGAACCAATCAGACGCGAAACGGTGTGTTTCTCCTGAAACTCGGACATGTTGATGGTGGTGAGGTATTGGCGGCCACCAAACATCAATTCTGCAATTTGCAAGACGGTTTCCGTTTTGCCGACACCACTTGGCCCGACCAACAGGAATGCCCCAAGCGGACGCCCCGGACGGCGCAAATCTGCCCGCGCGGTCAATAAGTGTTTGTGCAGGCACTGGATCGCCATTTCCTGCCCTTTGATGCTTTGCCCCAAGTGGGTTGGCAGTTCGGTGACGATGGACAGTTCGCTTTGTGACAAGCGGTTTAATGGCACGCCAGTCCACTCAGCAATCACCGCAGCAATTTGGGTTTTGTCCACATGCGGGGAGACCAGGGTTTGTTTCTGCTGGAGTTCAGCCAGTTGTGCATTAAGTTCGGCCAGTTTCTCAATCAGAGATTGTTCATCGTCAGCAATGGCTTCATTTGCTTTTTCAGCCAGTTCAGCGTCAACGAGCACATCGTCAGACAGCAATTGGCTGCGCAGTTCGATGATCTGTTTCACCAATTCCTGCTGTTGTTGCCAGTGGCTTTCCAGTTCAACCAGTTGTGCCTGAATCTCTTTCTGTTGATTTTGCAAGTCGCCCAGGCGGTCAACATGGACGTTCAGCCCCATGCGTTGCTCTCTCTCCAGCACATCGATTTCCATCTGCATCTGGTGCAGTTCGGTCGTCAACGAGGCGATCTGACGCGGCGGTGAAGTCAGGTTGATGGCAACACGGGCACAGGCGGTATCCAGCACATCAATGGCCTTATCTGGCAGTTGACGGCCGGAAAGATAACGGTCACTCAATACCGCAGAGGCTTTCAGGGCTTCATCATCAATCAGTACACCGTGTGCTTGCTCGTAAATGGCACGCAAGCCACGCATAATGATGGTCGCTTCCTCCGCGGTTGGCTCCGAAACTTTCACCAACTGGAAACGACGGGACAGCGCGGCGTCTTTCTCGAAATACTTTTTGTACTCGCTCCATGTCGTGGCGGCGATGGTTTTCAGTTCACCGCGTGCCAGAGCCGGTTTCAGCAGGTTGGAGATATCCAAACCGCCCGCTTGGTTGCCTGCGCCGATCAGAGTATGGGCTTCATCAATAAACAGGATGATGGGTTTTGGCGATTGGCTAATTTCGGCCATGATGCCTTTGAAACGTTTTTCAAATTCACCTTTCACCGCGGCTCCCGCCTGCAATGCCCCCAGATCCAGTGTCATCAGTTCGCTGTTACGCAATTTATCCGGTACGCGATCGTGAATAATGCGCAGTGCCAGACCTTCAATCAGGGCACTTTTACCGACACCCGCCTCGCCAACAACGATGGGGTTGTTTTTGCGGCGACGGCACAGAATATCGATCATCAGGTCGATTTCGTTATCGCGGCACAAAACCGGATCCAGCTTGCCCTGACGCGCTTGCTCAGTCATGTTCTGGGTAAAGCGTGCCAGCAGGCTATCACTGTTTGCCGGATGCACACCTTGCCCCTCTTTATCACTGGCAGCAAAAGGCTGCTCAGCCGAGCCATTCGTCCATTCAGCAAAGTTTTGGCGTAATAATTCGCGGTTGATACCTGCCAGCAAACGTGCCGTTTGTGGTGCCAGATAACGCAGTGGGCTGAACAGCAACGCAATCAGCAGCACGCCGCTGCGCAGTTCCGTCTGTTGCATCTCGGTGGAAGCCAGCAGCCAGCTATCCTGCAACCACTCCACCAGCATGGGGGAAAAATTGGGGTAAGACTGCACCAGCGATTGATGGTGTGTCATGACCTGATCAAGTTGTTCTTTCAACAGATCTTTATCGATATCGGCTTTATTCAGGATGAGTCGCACATCACTGAGTGGCGTATCGATCATTTGCAGCAATAGCTGTGCAACCGTGATTTCAGGTTGTTGCTGACTGACACAAGATGCCGCCGCGGCTTCCAGTGCATGGCGTGTCATCGGGTTTAAACGATTTACAAGGGTTGGCAAATCAATCTGGATCATGGCGACGTCCTATCTCAATAAGTTACTTAGCTGCTTTAATATGTCTTGGGTTTGATCACCGAGGCGAATGGCATAAAAGCTGTAAATCGCCACCAGCAATCCCACGCTAATGCAGAACAGGTGCTTGATCGTCCATCGTCTGCTCAGGCGATAACGCGCATTGCTCTCGTTGACGTTGATATACAGCGTGGTCGGCGGCGTATCCCCGCGCAGTGAGTGAAGCTGTTGCTGCAAGCGGCGGAACAGGCGCTCAAAGTCATCACTTTTCTGGGTGCTGACTTTGTAACGGCCGCGATACCCCAGACAGAGGCAGAGGTAAATAAACTCCAGCAGATGCTGGTAGCGCTGTGCCTCTCCCATCAAACGTTCAAGCAATACGAAGACCTTTTCACCTCCCCAAGTTTCATTGTGGAAGTGCACCAACAGTGATTGTTTCAACCAACCATTTTGGCTGTTCCAGCCGTGCCCCAACGCGGTTTCATCAATGAAGGTGCACAGTACGTAACGGAATGAAACAATCGCGCCTGGCTCATAACCCTTGGTTTGCAGATACTGCTCAATGGCACGAATGTCAGTCACAACCTGTTGGTAAAGTTTGTCTGGCAGTGCCTGATCCGTCATGTCCTGCAAACGCAAAACCATCCCCAGCAAGGGAGTGGCGGCATCGATCATTGGGTTGAGGCTTTCACCACGCAACGGTAGCTGATACTGGCGCTGAAACGTTTTCAGCGTTTCAGACTGTTTTTCCAGTGACGGACTGTCAACATTGATATCACTCATGATTATTCCTTACCGCCCCTGATAGCCCAGAGCTGCATATCTAAATCAGGGAAATCCCCAGATACGTGGAACGCGATGGAATTTCCTTGCTGGATCTCTTTCCATGCCGGACTCTTCTGATCCAGACGGAAATAGGTATATCCAGAGTGATACGGCAACTGGCGAGGGGCAGCGGACAGAGCAACCAGCGGTACGCCCGGCAGCTGAACGCTGACCAGATCGCGGATTTTTTCCATCGATGTCACTTTAGTTTGCTGGACGAATTGACGACGCAGCTGCTCCTGCGGGGTGCTGGCGCTGATTGCCAGTACGAATTCGGCTTTGCGCAGCAGATCGTTGTCGTGGAGCGTTGCTACACGAATACCACCTTCGTTCTGTTTGAGCGCAATCGAGGTGGCACGCGGCGTCAGAACCACGTTCAGCGCATCACGAATGGCATGCATCACATCCTGAAAGGTATCGGTCAGGTTATTGTGGTCATACGCCAATAAATTGCCCGGCAGACGGCTCGCATCCGTGAAGGTTCTCAATTCACCACACGTCTGGAGTAGCTCGGTATATAAATACAGTGGGTGCAGAACGGTTTGTTTTGCATAATGGTTGAACAACGGCTGAACACGGTTGAGCAATTGCAGCATCATAAATTCAGCCACATCCGCCACCCCTTGCTGACCCGGCGAACCAATGCGTTTAGCCAGTGTTCTTGAACGTTCTGTCAGCAGGCCATCAATTTCCACCATGAAGCGCTTGAGTTTGTCGGCCACGAAAATGGATAAACATGTCGGGATAAATTCGTTATCCAGCACAATGTTGCCATCTTTTTGCTTTTCTTTGATGCGGCACAGTGGAATGGCCGTGTAAGCACTCATGTCCTCAGAACCTTGCATCAAAACGGGGGTCAGTTGAGCCAGCTGAAAGATTGCGGAATCACCACCTTTGGTATGCAGGTCACGGATATTCGTCGATAGTTCCCGGTAACGCACCGCACTTTGTGTCTGTGCACCCTGATCAGCAATTTCCTTGATAGTATCGCTGCACATCGGCAACGCCAGATAAATCTCTTTACTTTTCAGATCATTGGTATTTTCGATATCCAACGGTTTTGGCAGCAAATCCTGGCTAGGCGCTGAAAAAACCGTGCCATCCGGCATGATGCCGCTGGCTTCGGTGATCCCGATACGCCCCAGTTTGAGTAAATCATCATTGATGCTCAGGGAGCTGAAACCGTGGGCATAAGGTGTCAATACTGAAACCAGGCTATGTGCCAGATAATCAATGTGTTTTTGTTGTTGCTGAAAATGTTGTGGTTTGATGAATAACCCTTCTTGCCAAATCACCCGATTTTTACCTGGCATGATTACTCCTCCTCTTTTCTAAGTTCGACGTCGTGATTTCTGACATGCACCAAGATGTGGTAATGGCGGCCGATGTCTTTTACCCGGATGATCTTTTTCCATTCAGATTGATTTGCATCTGCATAGTGAACGATGACACCGATGTAACGGTTTTTCTTTTCCAATGTAATCCGTTCCAGAGGCTTGTATTGCCCCGGCAACAGGGTGTAATCCTGATGATCGATGTAGTTTTTCCCCAGCGCCTTTTCGAGTTTGTCGCTTTCAAACTGGTCATAATCCGCGGCCAGAAAACGAGAGTCCTCACTGAGATAAACTAAATTCATTTCAATAGGAGCCGCTTCACCGCTTTCATTGGGATTGATGTCGGGTTCGGCCAGTAAGGTAATGTTGGCAACAGAGGCCTGTTCATCGGGTTGACCTACCGGTGTGGAAGGATCCCAAATGACCTGGCCCACTTTTTTTGTTGCGTTCCATGCACTGCTACAGCCATTTAGCAACATCACTGACAGCAATAAAATCCCTACAGCCCATAGACGGCGACTAGCGGAATGTGTCATTGCTGGATTCCTCCAGACCCTGACGCAATGCGCGGTCATAAGCCTGCTCATATACCTCGCGGAATAATTTTTCGAATCCTTGCTGGCGGCTGGACGCTAATTCACGGTAATAGTTGGTGTACATTTCCCACGCCCAGGAAGCATCTTTATTCCTGACTTCGTTGCTACGACGGTAATGTGAGAAACGACGAAGCAGTTGCTCTGGCGAAAAGGCATCCAGCATGGTGTCCAGCGCAGCAGAAATGGCAACGCGGTTGGCCTGATAGTGCAATTGCAAGTTTTGCAGGCTTTCCGCGACCGCAGCCGGCGCAGAAAGATGAACCGGGCTTTTCTGATCAGAGAACATCACCTGCATGGTGGTGTCATAATCCATATTCAGACGCAGCGGGTTATCTTCAATCGGCCGGAGCTGCTTATCACGCAATCCATGTTGTTCACGCTGGAGCGCCAATAAACCCTCGATGGCGGCTTTCATGGTTTTGCCCATCTCTTGTAAGAAATCATTCGCCTGCTGGCTGTCATGCAGGGGCAAACGCGCTTCCAGCCCGCGCATAAGCGGGGTAATGGCGACATGATCCACATCCATATCTTCGTACTGCCGATCGGAAGCGATATCCGGTAAATCCAGGAACTCCTGATCCATAACACTGCCTCGGTTATCAGAAATAGGGTTAGCAAATGGGGGGGATTGATAATGATCCGGCGGCAAAAGTTGCTCCGTATCATCGGCCTCAACCTGAGGTTTCAACGTGGTCAGGCTCTCGCTATCCAGTACCCGCAGTGGATCATCACTGAAACGGTGCATAACGGTTGGCGCAATGCTTTCATCGTGGGCAAACACAGATTTTTGTGCGGGAATGCCTTCCATCATGGCATCCAGCGGATTGCTGTGGCTGGAAACCAGCGAGTCAGGTGATATTGTTGACGGATCAACACGATCTGTCTCAGATAAACTGATGTGGACCTTGATCGACAAATTGCCGACCTTGATTTGATCGCCTTGTTGTAACAGGATCAAACCCGACTCCGGTGCCAAAGTGGCATTATTGATTTGTGCGGATTCAGCAAGCATTTGCAGACAAAATGCCCCATCCTGCCACTTAATGGCGAATTGTGACGGGCAGACATTGCCCTGCTGATCCTGCACAGACCAAAGGTGACTTTCACTGCTGCCGACCGTACCGCCTTGGGTCGAAAACTGGCAATTAGCGGATTTACCACTTTCTAGCTGTTCACTATTCAGAACCCGCAGTGAAAGGATGGGTTGATGTTTTTCCATAGTCGTTATTCCATAACTGAAATGATGACAGAAGGTTTCTTTTCCGGTTCGCCGAGAAAACTGCTCCACCCCAGATGATTATTCTGCTTCGCCCCCAATACCATGCCGCTGACCTGATTTTCAGCCAGACCAAGACGCAGCTCCCAGGCGAACTGGCTGCGCATGACAAAGGAGATGAACATCACCAACGGGAGATAGTTTTTGCCGTCGGGCAAGAATGAGAGAAACCGTTCACGCGGCAAGTTGTTAATACTGAGCAAAAACTTACTGCTGTAATCCCCAACCCAAGAGCCAATAGTAAAATTTTTCCCCAATACAGACAGCTCAGGATCACCGGTTGTCTGTCCTCTATTCTTTCCACCCAAACGATTCTGCTGATCCACGGGGATAATCATTTTCCTGAATTGCCAGCCGTGCAGCGTGACGTCCTGCAAATCAAAGCAGTGAGAAACCAAACTGCATATGACTTCGGGTGAGCGTCCGGGGCTTGCCAGCAAGCCGGCATACGCCAGCATCTTGCTATGGTTGATGTTCAGCAACCGGCGGTTGACATCACTGCCTAACCCCACGAGGGAGAACATACGCTGAGAAAAATAATCTTCCCCACCCTTCTTAAAACAGATGTAATAGCGGTATTTCCGCCAGATCTGATGCAAGAGCGTAATTAAACGATGGTTGAAAAGGTTGAGGAAATCCGTCAGACGGTTTTCCCCCTGAGCATCTTCCCATGCCAGTGAATCCAGATAATAGCCCGGCATCGGAGACTGGCTACCATGCAGCCCCATAAAGGAAACTTCCAGTTCGAAGAATCCCTTTTTGGATTGCACCAGCGAAATAACATCACGTGTCGGAAACGCCAGACTGGCACTGGAACGGAAACGGATAGACTCCCGATCGGGACGATCGGTCTGTCCGGTTTTATCCCACGCTACCGCCAGCCGGTTAATCAGCTCAACCAACTGGTAGAAGTTGTATTGTGAGATGTCCAATGCCAACGGTGTGGCAGGATCTTGTTCAGTGATTACATCAACGAGTGTTGACCTATCTGTACCGGCCATTCATAACATTCCTGATTATCTAAATTGATTACCTTCAACATATGAAAAGCATTGACACTGGCATACAGTGAGAAAAACCGTGACAGGATCGTACTGAACAGATAAAGCTCCCCTTCCGAACTGAATGCCTGTTGTCGGATATACAGTGTTGAGCGCAATCCACGTACAGGCTGACCACGGAACAGACGATCTGTCGGCTCTGTTTCAATCTTTTCAATGGCATCCAGCCGTTTCTGTGATGAACGCTTGGACTGTCGGTTATGAATACTGGGGAAATCGTAGGTACGCAGCACCTGTTTCAGCGCGTCCTTATCCAGCAATGACATGTAGTTCAGCGACATATTTGACAGCAGTGACCAGTGCAAACCGCCATCCAACAGCGGATAGAGAGGCACCGACGGCCGCGTGATATTACGGAAGGTCGCAAAGGTCGGGCTGCCGTTTGAAGGGTAATTAATGTCGCCAACCCGCAGCTCCAAAGGCATTTCACGGTTGGTACAGGTCAATCTGATCGAAACATTTTCTTTGAGCTGGAATCTGAGCAAATCGGCCTCATCACCCCGTACAAATGAGATGAAATGGTCCAGCCCCCGGCGGAAAGGCGACTCTTTCACCCGAATGCGGTAATAACGCATCGAACTTTCATCTTCGTCATCAATTTGGTGATTGAAACTTTCAAACGGGGTATACACTCGCTCACCCATGCGGTCACGGCTGCGCTCACCATTTTCCCCACTCAGCCAGCTTTCTACGCCATCGACAGAGAAAATGTCGTAGTTATCCGGCAAGCTGTAACTGGCTTTCAATGGGTACTCAGTCTGGCTGCCATTCAGTTCGATCGCTTCACTGTCCATTGGGAACAGGTTGATTGCCGGCGTGCAGTGCAGACGGAAAGTGTCATGGCGAATTTTGGCTTCCGGTGGCAGCGCCTGAGAAAAATGCAAGTTCAGTTTGAAATCTTTGGTCTTGAGATCTTCCGGCAGCGCCGGGAAACCTTTCACATCAAAAAACAGGAAGCTTTCTGCAAAACAGAAATATTCCTGCAAAATGCGATATCCCATATAAGCGTTTTTCGGGTAAGGCAATAACGCATCTTCCCGCTCAAATCCCACCGGCACAAAGTCAAAATCAGGCAGAGGGATCACGGTATCGCCGACCACCAATTCTGCTTTCCTGAAGTAATAACAGAGCCAGAAGTAGAGCTGGGAAGTGGTATAGTTATCACCACTCAAATAAAAACGCAGTTTGTCCAGTTCCAGCTCATGCAGGTTCAGTTCTGTTTTCGACGCAAAATTCAGGCCGATAACGCCGGTCTCATTACTGTTATTGACGGCGATATCACGGATGGAAAACGGGAAAAGCCAAACATCACGGCAAAGCGTAAAGGTACAACGGCCATGATCGTCTTTTTTGCCATCTGACTTTTCACTCGAATAAATATCATCTTGCGTTGCCAGCACATGGCTCATAATCTGGGTGCCACGCTTGACCGGTGTCGCTTTCGTCACAACGCTCTCATCAGGCGTATATTCGATGATGGTCATGCTGGGCGTTGGACGCAGATAGTTCGGCCAAAGCATATTGAGCAGACCGTGGGTCAATTCAGGGAACTGGTCATCAATCTTTGCCCGCAGGTTACCGGTCAGAAAGGCAAAGCCTTCCAGCAAACGTTCAACGTCGGGGTCAGAGCCTTGTTCTGACAGAAATGCGGCAAGATGAGGACGCTCAACTGCGGCTTCTTTCCCCAGTTGTCGCAGATAGTTCAGCTCATCTCGAAAATATTTTTCAAATGACATTTATTGGGTTCGCTCCAGGCAATAGCGCCGGTTGTTATCCAACTGGATGCTGAATTCCACAAGGTCGTTGATATCATCCAGAGAGATTTCAGCGCTGATATGAAAGCTCAACAGCAACGGATCTGAATCATCATGAATAGCACTGACAGAAACCGCTGATATTCTTGGCTCATAATTTCTGATGCACTCTTCAATCGCCCATTCGATACTTTGCTTGAAATCCACTGATGTCGCGGTCGCGTCATTCAGATCAATCACGCCTAAATCAACGGCACTTTGGCAAGCACCGGGACGGGAATTCAGTACTTCATTCAAATGCTTCTTGATGGACTCAAGCAGGGCACGCATCCTTGACTGACGGGAAGAGCCGTAGCTCTTCCCTTGAATGCGCTCGAACAGACTGGCAGAGCTGCCTCTGTTCCAACTGTACAGCGCAGCCATGATTATTCCTTATCCAAACGTCCAACCAGAGACAGTTCGAAACTTGCCCCCATGTACTTGAAGTGCGGACGAACTTGCATCGAAACCTGATACCAGCCTGGATCGCCTTCAACATCCAGCACTTTGATCTCGGCGGCACGCAGAGGACGGCGGCTACGAACATCAGTCGGTGGGTTTTCCTGATCAGCAATGTACTGTTTCAGCCACATGTTCAGTTCACGCTCCAGATCCTGACGCTCTTTCCAAGAGCCGATCTGTTCACGCTGTAACACTTTGATGTAGTGCGCCAGACGGTTGATGATGAACATGTACGGAAGCTGAGTGCCCAACTTATAGTTGGTTTCCGCAATTTTCCCTTCACGGGTATTGGGGAATACTTTGGTTTTCTGAACCGAGTTGGCCGAGAAGAACGCGGCATTATCACTGCCCTTACGCATAGTCAGAGTAATAAAGCCTTCTTCTGCCAATTCGAATTCACGACGGTCAGTGATCAGAACTTCCGTTGGGATCTTCGCCTGAACTTGTCCCATTGCTTCGTACAGGTGAACGGGCAGATCGCTGACGGCACCACCGCTCTGCGGACCGATGATGTTTGGACACCAGCGATATTTAGCGAAGCTGTCAGTCAGGCAGCTAGCCAGCAAGTACGCCGTGTTGCCCCACAAGAAATGTTCATGGTCGCTGTTAACATTTTCCTGATAGTTGAAGTTTTTGATTGGGTTTTCAACGCTGGAATAAGGCAGACGCAGCAAGAAACGGGGGGCGGTCAAACCTAAGTAACGTGAATCTTCAGACTCGCGCAGTGCACGCCATTTAGTGTGTGAAGGGCCTTCGAAGACGGATTTCAGTTCCTTGATGGCTGGCAACTCAGTAAAGCTGTTAATGCCAAAGAATTCCGGTGAAACGGAAGACAAGAATGGCGCATGAGCCATCGCCCCCACTGAACTGACATACTGCATCAGTTTAATATCAGGCGTCGTATTGCTGAATGCGTAGTTACCGATGACAGCCGCAACAGGTTCACCACCGAACTGACCGTAACCGGCGGAATAAACGTGTTTGTAGAAGCCAGACTGAATAATTTCAGGAGAGAACTCAAAATCTTCCAACAATTCATCTTTAGTCGCATGAAGAATGTTGATTTTGATGTTTTCACGGAAATCAGTGCGTTCCACCAGGATTTTCAGTGAGCGCCAGGAAGATTCCAATTCCTGGAACTGCTTAGCGTGCACAATTTTATCCATCTGCTCACTGAGCTTTTTATCCAACTCAACGATCATTTTATCAACAAGCAACTTGTTGATGGGTTCTTCGTTTGAGCCAGTATCCAAAATGCTGCCGATAAATGCAGCAACACCTTGTTTAGCAATATAGTAGCCGTCATTTTCCGGCGTCATTCTCGCTTGGGACATAATTTCATCAAGCAAGGAGGTCGTTGCACCAGATGCGATCGCTGTGCTGTTTTCTTCGTGCTGAGCCATTTAAAAATTCCTTTAACCAGTTATTTTTTATTGACGATTTCAAGTTCTTTCAGGAGTTGCTCACGAACGGATTCATCATCCAGCAGTGACTGCAAGCGAGCACGAAATGCTGGGATATTTCCCAATGGACCCTTTAATGCCACCAATGCCTCACGAAGTTCGAGAAGTTTATTTAATTCAGGGACTTTCTTCGCGATATTATCTGGCGAAAAATCACTCAGTGATTTTATTTCCAGATTAACTGACAGATCTTCTTCGCTTTTTTCATCAAGGCGATTAGGAACGTTAAAAGTCAGGTTGATGTTCGCTTCATTCATTACGGCATTAAAGTTGTTCTTATTGATAGAAACTGCCTGCCGTTCTTCAATTGGCGTATCTTCGCTTTTTCCTTTCAAGTCACCCACAACCAGAAGATTCAGAGGTAATTCAACTTCTGCGGTCTGGTCACCCGTATTAGGAACATACTTAATATTAATTCTTTCTTTCGGCGCTACGCTACCTGGACTATTCTTACTCATATTTGAATCCTTTGGCTAATACAACCATGAACTGTCTAACAACCCATTATTGGTGAGAGAATGATTCCAATGTTTACCCATATAATAAATACAGAATATCTTCCTAAAAAATAAGATAAAGAAGACAACTATATTTGCAGGTACGAATAGTTTTATATCAACATATCGTGAAATAATCAGATATACCCTATCCAATCGTGGAAATAACATCGATACGAAAAATCGTCAAGTTCGAGTTTGACATTTTATTTTTTTGATGTAAAGCCAAAACACAAATTGATAAATACCTCTATTCTGGCTTTTAATCTCCTTATCTCAACTGATAGCAAGTTATAAACATTTTTTTCTTCTCAAAATAGAGGAAAATTTGGTTTTACTCTCTGTGAGAGTATGTGAAACCATTATCTATAATTTGCATTAAAAGAAATATTTTTCATCTTCATCTGAATAAAACGCAATCTGCAAAACGGCTATCAATAATCATCTTCAATATCATTTTTTATTTTATTTTGATTAATTATGTACCATAGGAATCTAAATTATTTTCATTTTTTTGATCTGGATAACACTTTTTCAATGATCATAATAAATATTTAAATTTAAAAATAAAAATCAATAAATATCATTAAGTTACATAACAACAAAAATCGAAGCTCATTTTTAAACCAGTTAAATTAGCTTGTTTTTTATAAAAAATCAGCCATAAATTTCACAACGGCAATGATTATAAAATTTTTATTTGTCATTGAATGAGAGAGCATGTTGCATTTTTCAAATGTCTTTGCATTAGGCAATTTCAGCTTTATTATTCGCCCCGAGTGTTTGGTAAGCGATAATTTCATTTGATTAAGAAATGGAATAATCACGCAAGGAATGAACACTTACACTAATTATTGGTAAATTTTTATAGGATATTCATATGCCAACTCCATGTTATATTTCCATCAATGGTAAAACTCAGGGCAATATTACTGCTGGCGCATTCACTGCTGAATCCGTAGGTAATATCTTTGTTCAAGGTCACGAAGATGAAATGCTGGTTCAAGAATTTGACCACATTGTGACTGTTCCAACTGATCCACAGTCTGGGCAGCCTTCTGGCCAGCGTGCGCATAAGCCATTCCGCTTTACCGTTGCACTGAATAAAGCCGTTCCTCTGCTTTACAACGCACTGGCTTCCGGCGAAATGCTGACGACAGTAGAATTGAAATGGTACCGTACTTCAATCGAAGGTAAACAAGAGCATTTCTTCTCTACTAAACTGGTAGATGCAACTATCGTTGATATCGATTGCAAAATGCCACACTGCCAAGATCCAGCAAAATCAGAATTCACGCAATTAGTTCGCGTTTCTCTTTCTTATCGTAAGATTGAGTGGGAACACACGACTGCGGGTACTTCTGGTTCTGACGACTGGCGCGCACCAATTGTGGCTTAATATCTTATTCATTAAGTATTAAGTCATTATCTTTCAGCCAATGAATATTATTCATTGGCTGAATCAATCAGAGATATCTTAAAACCCTGCCGATTTCCTTTAATCCCTCTTTTTCTCTTTTATATTTGTTTTTAGGGTTTTTTCCTGCCGTCAGATTTTCGTATCGTAATTATTTTCACAATAAAATAAAGATGGATGAATTCATAATTACATGAATGATTAATGCACAATAAAACTATCTGACTAAAAAATACCTGTTCTTGCGTTTTACACTCCCTCGGCTTCAATACTCTTCATCACAATACCATAAGTAAAACTTTTAAATAAAAAACTCAAAATACAGTAAGGTTTTTAATTTCACCTCATTATTATGCTGAAATATGGATTAACCCAAATTGAATTTCACTTATCGCTTCACATAGGGATAAAACATAACTAAAATGAATTATCATAAATCACTAAGGTAAATTTATAAAAAAATATTATTATTTTTAACAAAAAACAATCGTTAATCAGAGCAACATAAAATATTTTCTATGCTCTAATGCTTAATTAATAAACTAGGAAGTTTAAACCTAACCCAACACGATACATTTCCTATCAACTATTGTCATTTGGGTATCCCATGATTAAAAGGACGACAATCTTTATCTTATTCTGTACGGCATTTCAGGTCAGCGCATCGCCTGATGCGCTGACTCCTGTCTTTCCTACAGATGAAACTTCTTTCTCTACAGATGAAGCAAGAAGAAC
Organism: Xenorhabdus sp. PR6a; assembly: GCF_028599065.1. NCBI lineage: Bacteria > Pseudomonadati > Pseudomonadota > Gammaproteobacteria > Enterobacterales > Morganellaceae > Xenorhabdus > Xenorhabdus sp. PR6a. Next base: position 27,983 of record NZ_JAQRFJ010000037.1, read on the forward strand.
GTTGCAGGATGGTTCACGGGAAATAGACCAGTTAATTGAAGAACGCCGCCATCAAGGATTAATTCATCGCACAGATGGCGTTACACCCCACACTGTCTCACCCGTGCGAGTGGAAACAGCCCCCTGTTTGGCTATCCGTGGGGTTTATCTTCAAGGTATTACCTTACTCTCCATAAGGGATTTGAATACACTCAGTGCCCTGCCTGACAGCTGTATGACTAACAATGACATCAACACGTTATCAGCGGAACTCACGAACCTTTATATTGCCAAAGGCTACATTACGGCACGGGTAAAATTTATTCCCCCTAATGCGAATGGCGAACTGGGGATCAATGTGGTTGAAGGTTTTGTCGAGGCGATAGAAGGCGGTGACCGCTGGGTCAATAGCCAGACTCTATTCCCACGTCTGACAAATAACCCCCTCAACCTGAATCAGCTTGATCAAGGATTGGATCAGGCAAATCGTCTGCAATCCAATAAAACGACGCTGGATATTCTCCCCGGCACGGTTAATGGGGGATCCATCATCAAGCTGCACAATCGGCACACTTCCCCGTGGAGAATAACCACCACCACCGATAATTATGGGCAGAAAAGTACCGGCAAATGGATAACGCGGCTCAATGCCAGTGTTGATAGCCCATTGGGATTATCTGACTTTGTTAGCCTCAGCGGCGTCAGTACCGTTGATAAACCCGATACGCAATACAATCGTGCCTATACCCTGTTCTATTCGCTTCCTTATGGCGCCATCACGTTCAGTGGATTCAACAGTTATTCCCAATATATCAGCCATCCCCGTTTACAGTTAACCTCGGTCAAACTGCACGGGAATTCACGGCAAACAGGCGCTCGTGCCGATTGGGTCTTTCACCGTAATCAATCGCAAATCAGCACATTGAATACCCAATTGATTTACAAGCATTACAACAGCTATTTCAATGAATCCCAAACCCGTGTCAACAGCCAGACATTAAGTGTCCTTGAATTGGGTGTGACCCACTTACAAATCATCCCTTCCGGGCTTTTCTCCCTCAATATCAGTGTTGAGCGGGGAGTGCCGTGGTTTAGTGCCCAAACTTCAACAACCGACCTGAATAAACAATTTACCAAAGGGAAATTGTCGGCAAATTTACAACAGCGTTTCACTCTCTTTGAGGTGCCTTACCGATTTAACAGCCAATTTTATGCGCAGTACAGCCAAAGCGGGCTACCCGGTGTGGAATGGCTCAATCTGACCGACCGCAATGCGGTCCGCGGGTTCAGCCAAAATGGGGCATCGGCTGATAACGGCTGGTATTTGAGAAACACGCTTTCCCACTCAATCCCCATGGGCAAAGGCTCACTTTCGCTGCGTACCGGTGTAGATATCGGCCAAATTAAAGGCCATCGCAGTCAAGATCAGGATGGCTGGAGAAGCAGTGCTGGGTTGAGTGCCGGTTTGACACTGCGCTATCAGCAACTAGTTGCGGATGTTGAAATAAGTCGAGGCAAATTGCTTTCTCACCAAAACAGGAGCACGGACGAACCGATGCAACTATCAACCCGCTTCTCTTACACTTTTTAGTTTTTGGTACTTTTTGATGTTTTTTTAACCGCAGCCACTTGGCAATAAAGAAAGTAGATAAAGGTAATAATATGGAAATTAAAAAATTTAAATTATCTCCCACAGGAAAACTCGCCGCCTCGATGGCGATTATTCTGGCAACCTGTTCCGTCAGTTTTGCCAACGGAATTACCCCCGGCGGTGACGCCGCACACAGTCCGGATGTTATCCAAGCTGATACCGGTGCAACAGTCGTGAATATCGTCGCACCTTCTGAATCAGGGCTATCACATAACCAATATCAGGATTTCAACGTTGACCCAATGGGCGCGGTGTTCAATAACGCTCTGGAGGATGGGACATCGCAACTGGCAGGCCAGTTATCGGCCAACAGCAACCTCAATGGGCAGGCGGCCAGTGTGATCTTAAATGAGGTGATCAGCCGTAACCCTTCGTTCTTGCTCGGCGAACAGGAAATATTTGGTATCGCTGCCGATTATGTGCTGGCAAACCCTAACGGCATCACCTGCGACGGCTGTGGTTTTATCAATACCAATCAGGCGTCGTTGGTGGTCGGTAACCCGCTGGTGGAAAACGGGATTCTGCAAAATTTCAGTACCTTTGATAACCAGAATGCCCTGAATATCAGAAACAATGGCTTATCTCATCAGGATGTACTGAATCTGATTGCGCCCAAAATTGATGTGAATGGTCAAGTGATCACCACCAAAGACCTCAATATCACGACAGGGAATAACAAGATTGCGGCCGATGGCAGTATTCTGGATACCCAACAAGCCAGCATGGGTGCCCTCGACAGTTATTATCTCGGCAGTATGAAAGCCGGACGCATTCGTTTGCTAAATACAGCAGAAGGAAATGGTGTCAACCTGCAAGGCAAAATGACAGCCGATAACGGCATAGCCATTGAGTCTCACGGTGATGTCAAACTGGAAGCCGCCAACCTGAAAGGCGGCGATATCAGCGTGCGAGGCAATAATGTGCTGTCTCAGGGACGACTGAATCAATCTTCATCCGACAGCACCGGCAAGAATAATCGCCAAGGTACTTTCAGTGGCGTTTATACCGAACATAAGCAAGTCAGTGAATCCGTTGCCCGTACCCAATTGGCCGGTAAAAACATCACGCTGGTCGCCAGGCAAAACAATCATGTGATGGCAACCGATATTGACGGAGATAATGTCAAACTGACCGGCGCTGACCTGAAACTGGAGGGTCAACAGCTTCACCAGCGTGACCAGAACACCAACGAACAGTGGAAAATAACCTGGCAGTATGATGTCACCAATAAGAATGAAAAAACGCAGTATGAAGGCAATACCATCAAAGCGCGTGAAAATGTTCATTTGACCGCCAGTGAAGGTAATGCTGAAATTCTTGCCAGTAAGATCCACGCCGGAAACCAGTTGTCCGTCTCTGCCCAGAAAGAGGTGAAACTGGCAAGTCTGGTGGAATCCGAAATGACTTCCGAAGAAGGCTATCAAAAGAACCATACTGCATCATTGCAAACGGGTAACTGGAAGAAGACCAATACCACGCAGAGAAGTACCGGCAATGAATTGGACGCAGGCGGCGATTTAGGCATCAGGGCCGGAGGCAATGTGGACATTACCGGAACTCACATAAACGCGGGTAAGAACCTGATTATTTCTGCGGATCAGCAAGTCAATATTAGCGTTCAGTCCCTCGTGGATGATCAGTCCCTTGCCAAGGATAAAACCTATTGGGGCGGGATTGCGGGTGGCAGCAAGAAAGATAACCGTGATACATCAGAAACCCACCATATTTCCGAAGTGACGGCGGGCGGGCACTTGCTGCTGAACGGCAAAAATGGCGTCACCATTACGGGCAGTAAAGTCAAAGCCCAAAAAGGGGCCTATGTTGCAGCCCATGACGGACAGTTGACCATCGATAACGCGGTCAGCCATACGTATAAAGAGGTGGATGAAAGAAAAGGAACCATCTTCAATATCACCAAAAATACCAATCAGGAACACAATCAGCAGCAAAAATCTTCCGGCAGTCATTTGAGTTCTGACGCCGACCTGAAATTACTCAGTAATAAAGACATCAATGTCATTGGCAGTCTGGCAAAAAGTGTCGGTGAACTGCAACTGAATACGTCAGGCAATATCAATATCCTGAATTATGGTGAGAAAAATCAGCACCAACAGGAAAAAACCAACCTTGGTTTGAAGTATTACGCCAAGGAGATGAAAGATCACCAATATCGTGCGGGTGTGGGTTTTAATCACACACTCGATAAACAGCAAGATGAAAACACAACCCAACGCCCATCAGAGCTGAATGGTGGCAATCTCATCGTCAATGCCGGCAAAAATGTCACCGTCACTGGGACTACATTGGTCACAACCCAAGGCGATGCGAGAATTACTGGGGATAACATTGCCTTGCTGGCGGGAGAAAACAGCACCTCAACTTCAACCTCACAAGAAAAACTGAGTAGCAGTGTGTTTGTTACCGGCGGCATGGATAAACTCGGCAGTGGTGTTGAAGGAACCGTCAACCGCGATGGAAAATCCCAAAACCAAACCACGCCAGAAGTGGCAAAAACCCAAGTGACTGGCAACCTTGAGCTCAATGCCATGGGTGAATTGAAGCAACAGGGTACACATCACCAAGTGCAAGGCACCTATCAAGCCAATGCCAGCAGCGTTAAAAATGTGGCAACCGCCAATACCGAATCCAGTTCAAATCGTCAATTACAGGTCGGTGGTGAGATCAGCGGGACGGTCGATTACAGTGCCACCACTCGCCCAGCGGAAAAAACAGCCAAGGCTGCCGCCGATAAGAAACTAGATACCGCCATCACGAAGACGGATCTGCCTAATGCAGGTATTGAACTGGCGATGAATGGCCACAGCCGTTACACCAACACCCAGCAGTCCAATGCGGTAGTGACGACCATCAAGGCCGGCGATATCAAGGTCACAACAAACGGTGATATCTATGATCAAGGCACACAATACCAAGCCAATAAAGGCGGTATCTCGCTGACGGCCGGCAGCCATACCAGTGAATCTGCAACCAACAGCCAAAACACGCATACCGCTGACACCACAGGCAATGCCAACTTGCGCGTCTACACCAAAACGACGGCAGATATCACCGTCAGTGGCAACGGCAGTGGCAGCCATCAGGAAACGTCCCACAACAATACCAACGCAGTGACCGGTAGCATCAACGCCCAAAACGGCATTCAGGTTCAGGTGACCAGAGATGCCCGTTACCAAGGCACCTCAATGAATGCGGGCAAAGGTTCAGCCAACGTTGATGCAGGCGGCAATATCCAGTTCAATCAGGCCACTGATCGCACTGAGAAACAAAGCAATGGTTACCATGGCGAGGTTTCCCTGACCGTGGGAACTCATCCTGATGGTAAGAATTTCAGTGGTGGCCTCGGTGGGGGTTATCACACCGATAATCAAAGCACGACGACAGCTCAAACCAGCAATATCACGGGTGGGCAAGGCGCCAATCTGCACGCAGGCAATAATCTGGCGTTACAAGGTGCCAATGTCTCTGGCAAACAGGTCGATTTAACGGCACAGCAGGGAAAAATCGAACTGACCTCAGCCGAAGATACGGCCAACGCCAATGGCTGGAACATCGACGCTAAAGCGAAAGGAGGCATGTCCTCCACCGCCCGCAAAAATGAAGGGAGTGATAGCGCGGCGGGTAATGCGGCGGCAACCGACGATCCAGCGAACAAAATCTTCGATAACAAATATAACCTCGGTGGTGAATTGAAATTTGGCGTCAACCAACTGGATCAGACCACTCACCATAACGCTCAGGTTTCCGGCGGCAATGTCAGCCTGACCAGTGCCGGAGATACGTCTCTCAAAGGCGCGAATGTGACGGCGGATCAGGTCACGGGTAACGTCGGCGGCAATTTCAATGTCGAAAGCCGCAAAGACAGCACCCATAGCCTGAATGTGGGTCTGGATGCCGGTTTAGGTTATAGCAAAACCGTCAAAGGGGATGATCCGGCTAAAGCTGACAACGCCAAACCCGAAGAAAAGGCGCCAAGTTTGAAAGAGCAACTGCAAGCCACGTTCAAAGGGTTCAACGGCAAACTCAAAGGCAATTACGATACGCTCGATCGGGAAGCCGTCGGCCAACAAACCACATTGACTGGCACTCAAGGGGTTAATCTGGATGTTTCTGGTACAACATCTTTAGTGGGCGGCAAAATTGACAGCGCACAAGGTGCTGTTTCACTGAATACTGCGCAAATTAATCAACAATCTGTCGCGGGCTACGATCAGGGCAAAAACTTAGGGATTAATGTACCGGGTTCCATCGCCGATTTGGCCGCCTCAGCACAAAAAGATATTTTCTCCGGTAAAGTACCTTTTGTGAAAAATGAGAGCCACAATACTGAGCTTCCAGCAATCCACAGTGAAGTTAAAGGCCGTCAATAAGATTGATCATCATGATCAATCCTTGATCTTCGGTACGGTAGCCAATATTCGGCTACCGTACTTCTTTGTACTCCCTCACCAGTTGCCTTTTCCATTTTGCCTGTTACTCTTTTTTCTTTCGCATACCGTTTTTTCACATATCGTTTTTTCGCCAGGGGATGTCATGCCAAGTGACCATGAAAAAAGGGAACCCTTCAATACAGGGAAGCATTTCACGCCATTAGAGAAAGGGCTGCACAGCAGTAAAAAAGCGCTTTCTGTCACCATTCGTATTGGCAATGCCATTCGCCGTATTCCTTTTATCGCCCACTTTATTCGGGCGGCACAACGTTTCAACGACCGAATGGGGAGCCAGTTTGGTGCGGCCATCACCTATTTTTCGTTTCTCTCTTTAATCCCCATCCTGATGCTCTCTTTTGCCGTCGCTGGTTTTGTGCTGGCATCCAATCCGGACTTGCTGGCCCGTTTGATCAATGGTATCGCCAATAGCATCAGCGATCCTGCTCTCGCCAACACGTTAAAAAACAGCGTAGACACGGCGGTCAGTCAAAGAACAACCGTGGGACTGACAGGTTTGGCGATCGCACTGTATTCAGGATTGAACTGGGTCGGAAATTTACGCGAAGCGATACTCGCCCAATCACGGGATGTCTGGGAGCGCAATCATGAAGATAAGGAGAAAATTTATTTTCAATATATTCGCGACTTTTTCTCCTTATGCGGTCTGCTTTTTGCGTTGGTCATGACCCTTTCACTGACTTCCATCGCAGGCTCTGCCCAAGCGACCATTGTCCATGTCCTTGGGTTGGAAGGCATCGATTGGCTCCGGCCGGCATGGACATCTATTGGCATGACCATTTCCATTTCAGCCAATTATTTGTTATTTCTTTGGATATTGTGGATCTTGCCGCGTCATCGCCCGGAAAGAAAAGCCCTGTTCAAAGGCACCTTAATGGCCGCTGTGGGATTTGAAGTGATCAAATATATTATGACCATGATGCTACCACGCCTTGCCAGCTCTCCTTCTGGTGCTGCTTTTGGCTCAGTCATTGGCTTAATGGCATTCTTCTATTTTTTTGCCCGCCTGACCCTGTTTTGCGCCGCGTGGATCGCCACCGCAGAAGAGAAAAAAGCCGAGTAAATATCCATATATCAATAAGTCAGACTATTTTTTGCTGTACCTACTTATCTATAACAAACCCAAAAAGGAGTCATTTTTATGCCATTTGTGAACATCAGAATTACCCGTGAAGGCGCCACCGCCGAACAGAAAAAACAACTGATTGAAGGTGCAACCCAATTGCTGGTGGATGTGCTTGGAAAAAACCCGGCAACAACTTTTGTGATCATTGATGAAGTAGAAACCGATAACTGGGGAATTGGGGGTAAGAACGTGACTGAATTAAGGGCTGCGGCGAAGAAGTGAGTCCAGGGGGAAATTTAATACTGTTTGCATATGGTATAAAATAGCCATTTTATTGATAACATGTATTAAGTGAACACAACCCCCTTAAAATCAGCTGGTTCATTTAACTGGCTGATTTCTTATGGAATGTAGTTATTGCTAAAGCATAATAATCCCTCCCTAACTTTATTGTAAGGGCTATAATTTTTGATCGATTGGTTATAAGATTACAGAAAATTTTTTCGACAAAGGATGTGTTATGCCGTTCGTTGCTATGCTTTTTATGTCAATTGTAACTTTTTTCTTCTTAACTATATTGGTTAACTATTTTTTTGTACTAGAAAGAAATGTAAAAAAAACCATATGGGCATCAATATTAATAACTTTTGTTTTCATATTAAGCATCTTTATTCCACCAATTTATTATTGGTATCTTTCTTAATTGAATACTTGGTATAAGGTCGCACATAATGCACGACCTTAACGAAATTATTATTTATTTTTTAAGAAGGTTCATTAATTTATTTTCGAAAATATCTCTTTTAACATGGAAATTTACATTTTCCTTCCATTCTCCAGTAATATCAAATGGCTCTCCACCCCAATTAAGCTCCTCCTTACTCCAATTAAATGTATCCCATGGGCTAGCAAATTTATCATATAATTTATAATTTATTACACCAGATACATTATATCCATCACCCACTTTTCAGTCTTAACATCTGTCAAATTTCCACTAACTATTGCCCCTCCAATGCCCCACAGTGGGTCGTAAACTGGATATTTTGCTTCCTTTTTAAAATCATAAACATTTTTAAAATCGATTCGTTCACCATTTTGAATTTGTGAAATAAAACGAGATTGAATACTTTCCTCTGATCTACCAAATGCACCTGGTTTCCACATCAATTCGCGAATTTGATCATGCACACCGATTTCAGAAAGTGGAATTTCTCGACTTGACTTTCCGAAAAAGTGCCTCAACAAACCAAATGAACTCATGCTGTTGTTATATTTTTTCGCATTCTCAACAAATAATTCATTCCCTTTACGAGAACTACCACCTTGCCAAAATGCATTCGCTTTTCTAAGCGAAAGTAAGGATATATACTGCTTTTTCACCCTGGCCATATTGCCTTTGGCGTAAGCTTCCATCATTTTATTAAGAACACTTACCCATCTTCTATCTTTTGGATATGGTCAGTCTTGTTCACCGCAGACTGGACAAACGTTTTTATCTAAATTATCTAAATCTAATCCTTTCAAAAAGCTCATATTAACCTTATTTTCTTCTGACATAAAATACCCTTAACAAATCCAAGTAAATTTCATTGTTTATATACAGTTATTTAAAAAATCAATTCATATCTAATCAATACATACTTTAAAGTATATAATGTTATCGATATGAAATAACTTTACACTTATACTTCATATAAGGATATTAAAATGGTATGTATGATTATTATTACAATTGGCAAGCATT
>NZ_JAQRFJ010000038.1:0-36627 GCF_028599065.1 Xenorhabdus sp. PR6a
TTCTTTGCTTCTTTTACTTTACCAATTACATCGACAATAGGCCATGTAGATAAAAAACAGAGAAAGTTGCTGAACAAGAACTATCTCTTTAATGTATTTCACCAGAGAGAATTAAGGAAAATATTATTATTTTCCATCCCCTCCAGTGGGGCATTTCAATTTATTAATACTTCATTGCCTCCACTGGCTGATACTTTTGCCAAATCAGGAGCTAATTTTTATGCTTTACTCAATATCAGTTGCATGGTAGCGGGCTTTCTCTCAGGACTACTTCTTTCCCGTAGAACAGTTAGTGAAAAATTTGTCCTTAACCATGCTCTCTTAATTAGTGCAATAGCAATTGTATTAATGATTGAGTTAAGTAATAAATATCTGATTGCTATTTTATTATTTGTGGTGGTGCTGTTCATAACCTGTCACATTATTTGTGTTCAAGTCAAATGTAATCAAGTGCCTAAACAGCAGGATGTTGGGAAGTTTATTATGTTGCGGACATCTATTGCTTCATTATCAAAAATAATATTTTCACTTGGTGCTGGGGCATTATTATCACTCTTTTCCCTGAAAACGACTTATTATCTGATGGTCGGTGTTTTGTTATTATTTTCCTTACAATGGTATCTATCTCGTCGTTGCGCATTTGATAAGGAGGAAAATAAATATGAATAATATGATTTATCGCCAATTAATGGTTTCACAGATTAATGTTCAAAAACGAGATTTTTTTCCAACTCTACCTGATATATTCGCACCTTGTGTATGGTCTTTATTGGGATGGAATACGATAACATTGAATAATTTTCTTCATGCAAAAAAAATCCTCGTCACCTTACCTCATGCCAGTCCTAATATTTTCTTTCCACGCGCTGGTGTCAGTAAATTTGTTACTGAAAAACAAAAAGAAGACGATGATTATTTTCATCTTAGACTCGTACTTACCCATACCAATTTTAGTGATCTTGGTTGGCGACCTTATGCTTGGTGGTATCTTAATGAAGAAGGGATATTAATAAAGCAATCTCTATTCAGCCGCAATAAAAGGAAAAAACATTACATTATTTCCAGCCAACCTCCCTTGTTCTTGAATAAACAACCTTATCCTCATTTTCTTGAAAAAGGTGTGCAATTAGCACAATATACTAACAACTTAGCACTTTCTTATATTGTCTTACAAGCCTGTCAGGAGCAATTATCTGGTTTTTCCCTTGCTGACAGAACACTTTATGTTCCTTTGGATACACTTATTTTACTGATGCAAACACTTGCCAAACAACAGCCTAAAGAGCATCCTTGGCTGTTAAATTTATTAATACATGCACAAAGCAGGGCATTTAGCGATCATCAACTGGAATATATTCATCAGTGGGAAAATGCTTATGTTTATGATAATTATACCAATATATCACTATTATTTCTGTTAGCACCCACCGCAATTGTCGGAGGTGTAAAGATGCAAAAATATTGGTCATATATTGTCGATAATGTCATAAGTATTAATGGAAAAATGACAATCCCGTGTCCGATACCACAATGTCTTGTTTTTCCTCAACGTCAAGAATATTTGTTACCTTATTCTCCTAAACAGAAGACATTACTCCAAATTCAAGAAGCAGATATTGAATACAGTCTTGCGATGGCAATGACTGAATATCAACTTTATGCTACGTAATAATTTCTTATGGATATAACAACGAAGAATAAATCGAAAAACGATCAGAAAGGATGAAATTTATTTGAAAGAGACTAGGTGGATCTAATAAAGACGGGAAAAATGAGCATTCAAATAATATGACTTGAATATCTCAATTTCCCGTATTCGTGTTTATCCCGTTTTCACGAGAATAAATTTATTGATCAACTGTTTTTTGCTAATCGGCGAGCAGGCGTATCATTGGCGACATAATATTTGGCCTGACTGCGTGGCAGGGGGGAAATTCCCCTGATTTTATCCGCCATTTTTTCCGCCATCATGATCACGGTGGCATTTAAGTTGCCGGTAATGATGGCTGGCATAATAGAAGCATCAATAACCCGCAGGTTTTCAATGCCATGCACGCGTCCTTGACCATCCACCACGGCCATTTCATCTGTCCCCATTTTGCAACTGCATGAGGGGTGAAAGGCGGTTTCGGCATGTTCACGAATAAAAGCGTCTAGCTGTTCATCGGACTGGATTTCAATACCGGGGCTGATTTCACGGCCACAATAGGGAGCCAGTGCCGGTTGTGCCATGATTTCCCGCGTAATGCGAATCGCCGCACGGAACTCCTGCCAATCTTGTTCGGTTGACATATAGTTGAATAAAATACTCGGATGCCGGCGTGGATCCTGTGAGGTAATTTTCACCCGCCCCCGGCTTGGCGAACGCATCGAACCCACATGCGCCTGAAAACCATGTTGATTGACGGCATTGCTGCCATTGTAATTAATCGCAACCGGCAGGAAGTGAAACTGGATATTTGGCCAGGCAAATTTTTCATGAGTACGAATAAAGCCACCCGCTTCAAATTGATTGCTGGCACCAATGCCTGTCCCTTTAAATAACCATTCAGCGCCAATTTGCGGTTGGTTATACCATTTCAACGCCGGATAGAGGGAAATGGGCTTGAGGCATTCATACTGCAAGTACATTTCAAGGTGATCTTGTAAGTTTTGCCCAACACCGGGCAATACCTGCACGGCAGGAATTGCCAAATCGTCTAATACTTTTGCGGGGCCAATGCCTGAACGTTGCAAAATCTGGGGCGAGGCGATCGCCCCCGCACAGAGCAAAACTTCTTTACGCGCTTTTGCATGCGTTAAGGTTGAGCTGTTGCCTTGATAAAAATTAACGCCAATGGCGGTCTTTCCGTCAAATTTGAGGGTATCAGTCAAAGCATGCGTCATAATCGTAAGATTGGGACGTGAACGGGCTTGATCCAGATAACCACGGGCGGTACTGGCACGGCGTCCTTTCAGGGTCACCGTGCGATCCATTGGCCCAAAGCCTTCTTGCTGATAGCCGTTCAAATCATCAGTGCGTGGATAACCGGCCTGAACGCCTGCTTTTACCATCGCGTGAAACAGTTCATTATTTCCCGCTTTGGGGGTTGTGACACTGACCGGACCATCGGCACCGTGATAGTCATTTTCGCCAATATCCCTTGACTCCGCTTTGCGAAAATAGGGCAAGCAATCAAGATAAGCCCAATCTTCCAGCCCCGGCTGGGCCGCCCAATGATCAAAATCCAGCGCATTGCCACGGATATAGCACATGCCATTGATGAGCGAAGAGCCACCAAGCCCTTTACCCCGCCCGCATTCCATGCGGCGGCGGTTCATATGGGGTTCGGGATCAGTTTCATACGCCCAGTTATAACGGGTTCCTTGCAAGGGATATGCCAGCGCCGCCGGCATTTGAGTACGGAAGTCAAAGCGGTAATCGGGTCCGCCCGCTTCCAGCAGCAGGACCGTGATAGTGGGATCTTCCGTTAAACGCGTTGCAAGTACGTTACCCGCTGACCCAGCACCGATAATAATGTAATCAAAATCCATTAGTTATCTCCTCTGTTTCAGGCATGGATTAAAATAGGGATGCAAAATTGCCCAGTTCCACCTGTATTGATTTGATTTGCGTGTAATGCTGGAGTGTGACCAGCCCATTTTCGCGGCCAACGCCAGAATGTTTATAACCACCGACAGGAACAGCGACCGGAGAATCTCCCCAGGTATTGATCCAGCAGATCCCGGCTTCTAACTGGTGGATCACGCGATGGGCGCGGGAAATATCTTGGGTGACTAAGCCGGCCGCCAGACCATAATCGGTGTTATTGGCGCGGGCAATGACTTCATCTTCCGTTTCATAAGTCAGGATAGACATCACCGGTCCAAAAATTTCTTCCCGTGTGATTAACATCTCATCGGTACAGTCACTAAACACCGTCGGTGCAACAAAGGCCCCTTGCGCCAGTTCGCCTTCCAGCAGGCGCTCACCGCCACAAAGCAGGCGGGCATGGCTGTTTTTGCCGCTTTCGATATAGCGTAAAACCGATTCCATATGTGGGAAGCTCACCAGCGGCCCAAAGTTCGTGTTGGGATCGAGGGGAGAACCAATCCGGATACGCTTAACACGTTCAAGAATTTTTGCTTCAAATTGTGGCAGCAGCGGCTTGGGGACAAAAACGCGGGTTCCGTTGGTACAAACCTGCCCTGAACTGAAAAAGTTGGCCATCATGGCAATATCCGCCGCCCGATCCAGATTGGCATCATCAAAAATGATCAGCGGGGATTTGCCGCCCAACTCCATCGTGACCTCTTTCAGGGATGAACCCGAAGCCTCGGCCATGACTTTTTTGCCTGTCGCAATCCCACCGGTAAAAGACATTTTGGCGATCTTAGGGTGAACCGCCAGATAGTGGCCGGTTTCGTGACCGGCTCCGGTCAGGACATTGAACACACCATCAGGCAAACCGGCTTTGGTATAGATTTCAGCTAGCTTCAACGTGGTGAGGGACGTCACTTCGCTGGGTTTGAAAATCATGGCATTGCCGGCCGCCAGCGCCGGGGCTGATTTCCACAGGGCGATTTGGATAGGGTAGTTCCATGCGCCGATGCCGGCGACGACGCCCAATGGTTCACGGCGTGTATAGAAGAAAGAAGATTCGCGCAGTGGAATTTGCTGCCCTTCAAGGGCGGGGATCAAACCCGCATAATATTCCAGTGCATCCGCACCGGAGACAATATCAACCAGCCGGGTTTCAGACAGGGGTTTGCCGGTATCCAGTGTCTCCAGTTCAGCCAGTTCATCGTTGCGTTCACGCAGGATATTCACGGCCTTGTGTAAGATCCGTGAACGTTCCACCGCGGTCATCGCTGCCCAGATTTTCTGTCCCTGCCGGGCGCTTTCTACCGCCAAATCAACATCTTGCTCTGTTGCGGATTGAAATTGAGCAATCACCTCGCCATTCGCGGGGTTAATGGCATCAAAAATGGAGTTGTCAGGATCGGTGCTATCCACATGGGCACCGTGGATATACAGTTTTTGTAATCCAAAATGGGTCATAGATCCTCCTCAACAGCCTGTTTATCAGGCTATAAGCCAAAACTCAGGTCATACCGATGCCCCGAGTTTCTGTTCAATGTAATCAAGGGTAATTTTGAATGTCCCTTCCAGGTCAAAAGGCTGCCGGCTTAATGCACTTCGCAGCCAAATGCCGTCAATCAATGCGGCAAGACCTTGCGCAGCCAAGCGTGCTTCTGCTTTTGGCATGACACGTTTAAATTCAACACAAATATTGGAATACAATCGGCGCTCATTGACTTGTTGTAACCGATAGAGATTAGGTTGATGCATACTGCTGGCCCAGAATGCCAGCCAGGTTTTCATGGCGGCACTGCTGGTCTGACTGGGATCAAAATTCCCTTCGACAATGGCTTTCAACCTTTGCGTGGGCGTTGCATTATCAAGCAGACGTAATCGGCGCGCGACTGCCATTCTTAGCTGCTGCAATAGATAACGCATGGTAGCTTCCAATAGCCCGTTTTTATCCTTGAAATAGTGGCTAATAATGCCGTTGGAAACCCCCGCTTTGCGGGCGATTTGCGCAATCGTGGCTTCCTGCATACCAACTTCATTAACCACGATTAATGTTGCATCAATGAGTTGCTGTTTTCTTATCGACTGTATTCCAATTTTTGGCATGATTTTAGGCTCAGAAGATCAATCATTCGGGCAGTATTAAACTTTTTTTTGATTGAACATTCAATCAAAATTAAATATGTTTTATTACAATCATTTTACAAACAGGAATCAAATTTATTTAACATGTCTTAAAATTTATTTAATATTCAAATTGTTACATGAGTTATGCTTTTTGCATTTTTTAATTATCTTCATTTCAGGAACTGCCTATGAACATACAAGACAGTCCAAAAAATAATCAGAAAGATAGCCTGAATTCTGTTGTTTTTTTCACCTCAGCCGGACTGATTATTGCATTTTCGCTATTCACTATTTTTTTCACCGAGGCAACCAGTGCCTGGATAAAAAATACACTGAATTGGGTATCTAAAACTTTTGGCTGGTACTATTTACTGGCGGCAACGCTTTACATTGTCTTTGTGGTTTTTGTTGCGTCTTCCCGTTTTGGTTCAATCAAATTGGGTCCAGAGCAATCCAAGCCGGAATTCAGTTTACTGAGTTGGGCGGCGATGTTGTTTGCCGCCGGAATAGGCATTGACTTGATGTTTTTCTCGGTGGCTGAACCTGTCACGCAATATATGCGGCCGCCAACGGGCCAGGGGGAAACCATTGAAGCAGCTCGTCAGGCGATGGTGTGGACGCTGTTCCACTATGGCCTGACGGGCTGGGCGATGTACGCCTTGATGGGCATTGCACTGGGATATTTTAGCTACCGTTATAACTTGCCGCTGACGATCCGCTCGGCACTTTATCCTATTTTTGGTCACCGCATTAAAGGCTTTATCGGCCATACGGTGGATATCGCGGCAGTCATAGGGACAATATTTGGCATTGCCACGACGCTGGGAATTGGCGTCGTGCAATTGAATTATGGTCTGAAAGTCCTGTTCGGATTACCGCAAGGATTGGGGGTTCAGGGAGGATTGATATTATTGTCGGTGGTGATAGCCATCATTTCGGTGACTTCCGGCGTCAACAAAGGCATTCGGTTTTTGTCCGAATTGAATGTGCTGCTGGCCCTTGGTCTGGTTTTGTTTCTTTTATTTATGGGTGATACGGAATTTTTGCTTAACGGATTGGTGCAGAACGTCGGGGATTATATCAGCCGTTTCATGGGCATGACGCTGAACAGTTTTGCCTTTGAACGTCCCACTGAATGGATGAATAACTGGACCCTGTTTTTCTGGGCATGGTGGGTCGCCTGGTCGCCATTTGTGGGATTGTTTTTGGCACGCATTTCCCGTGGCAGAACCATTCGCCAGTTTGTGACGGGAACATTAGTTATTCCCTTCGTTTTTACGCTGTTGTGGCTGTCGATTTTTGGTAACAGCGCGCTGTATGAAATTCTTCACGGTAATCGCCAATTGGCTGAAACCGTGCTACAACATCCAGAACAAGGTTTTTATCGTCTGCTGTCATTTTATCCGGCATTTACGTTCAGTGCTTCGGTTGCCACCATTACCGGATTGCTGTTTTATGTCACATCGGCGGACTCTGGCTCATTGGTGTTGGGTAATTTCACCTCAAACCTGAGTGATATCAATAATGACGCGCCAAATTGGTTGCGCGTTTTCTGGTCTGTGGCGATCGGGGTATTAACATTGGGCATTCTGATGACGAATGGCATTTCTGCTTTGCAAAATACCACGGTTATTATGGGGTTACCTTTTAGTTTTGTGATGTTCTTTGTGATGGCAGGGCTGTACAAATCCTTGCGGGTAGAAGATTTCCGTAAGGCCAGTGCATTGCACAATACGTCTCCTACGCTTGTTCATGACAATGGTTCCTTGAACTGGAAACAACGCCTAAGCCGTATGATGCATTTTCCGGGCACGAAAAATACCCAACGCATGCTGGATAGCGTATGCCGTCCGGCCATGTTGGACGTTGCCAAGGAGCTGGTGGTGCGCGGGGCGAAAGTTCAGTTTAATGCCCTGCCGCCGGAAGAGGATCGCCGGCTGAACCCACTTGAGCTGATTGTTGATTTGGGCGATGAACAGAATTTTGTCTATCAGATTTGGCCACAACGCTATTCTGTCCCTGGGTTTACTTATCGGGCAAGAGCGGGTAAATCTTACTATTATCGGCTGGAAACTTTCTTGATAGAAGGAACACAAGGTAATGATTTAATGGATTATACCAAAGAGCAAATCATCAGCGATATTCTTGATCATTATGAAAAACATCTTAATTTTATCCACCTTAATCGCGAAGCACCGGGACAAACCCTGATTTTTCCGAATTGAGGGTAACGTTGCCACTCGCAAGACGAAAACCGCTGATTATCTCCCCACAGCGCGGGGAGATAATCAATGTATCTTAAAGTACGGTGAGTCTATACGGTTATTACCCATTTTTTACTTGATAAGCCTCAGGATAGATTTTCCCGTAGTAACCATTTAATTGAGATTCTGGCATTTTTGATATTTCGACATATTTGGGTGAAAATAACACCAGGAATGAGATTAATCCCATTAAGGCAGAAAAAATGATTAATAAAATTCTGATATCATAGCTTTCTACCATATAGGTGGCAGAGATCATTCCCAATGGGATTGAAATAATACAAATGGCCAGGAATTTAGATTCCATCGTATTACGGTGAGATTCTGGTGTGGCAAGGCAGCGAATTGAGGTGGTATTGATATTATAAATCACTAAACCGATCCCGCAGATTAACATATAACTGCATAACCCGATTAATGAGGTTGCCGTAGATATGCCGGTTATACAGACAGCTATTGTGAGTGCTGAAATGAAAGCACTGTGCGCTTTGCAGAAAACTTTATTCATATATCTAATAATAAGGGTACTGCCAATCATCATACCCAGACCAAATGTAGCTTCGGCAATTCCCACTTGTAAGGCACTGAGTTTAAATTCATTGATGATAATCAGTGGGGTGATATAGGAGACTAATGGCACAACAGTGAAATTAAAAAAGGCAGCAACAATCACTAAACTTGCTTCTGTCGGGTTTTTGGTAATGATTTTAATATTGCCTATATGACTTTTATGTTGTTGTAACGGTTTTTCTTGTTGTTGGCTCTTGATAAAGTAAAAACCAATAATTGATGAAAGTGACATTAAAGCAATAAACATCAGAGCGCCATTGATATTTAAATAGTGGATGACAATACCCGATATGGCGGGGCCAAGTATAATGTTAACCGAGTTAACAATGCCTCGATATTTAAAGGCAGACTCTAATTTATTCTTATCACTAATTTCTGGCAGAATGCTTGTGCCAATGGGTTGGATAAGGATGGCTGAAATAGAAGCAAAAATAAATATAATGCTTAATGGGATATATAAATTTTTATCTATAAAGTTAGCAAGAATAAAAAGCAATGTCGTTGGGATGATACAGAGCAATACGACATTTTTTTTATTGAACCTGTCACCAAGATTACTCATGAAGACGAGAAATAAGACTTGGAAAAACCAGGATGAAAAAATAAACCATCCAAGTTGAAAATCCAGATTGAGCACTTCAATCATCCACCAGGAAAACAGCATACCAAATGCTCTTGTCGAGGAGGTGAATAAGATATCAGAGATTTGATATAGAAAAAATGAAATATTATTTTTCATTATTACCCTTATCTTTATTGATAACCCTGTTTATTTATAAATTTCAGAAATGGTACAGCTAAAATGTATTTATGTCACTTTTATCATAGAGCTCATTAGCAGGATAAGTTAGTGGCGATAATAAGCGAATTTCGTCTTGCGAGCTGCAACTTGCAATTTATAGGGGATATATCGATATTTGTTTTTAATTTATCGTGGTGACTTTTTCATCTTAATAATATTTAAGATGTAGTTATTTATTTAGCTAGAGTTTTATCATCTCTCTGTGTATATTTATACAGTAATCTGGCATGGGGAGATCAAATGCGCAAAATTATTCATATTGATATGGATTGCTTTTTTGCTGCCATTGAAATGCGGGATAATCCATTACTCCGCAACATGCCTATTGCAGTAGGCGGAAGTGCTGATCGAAGGGGGGTCATTAGTACGGCAAATTATCCCGCCCGCCGTTTTGGGGTGCACAGTGCGATGTCCACGGCAATGGCATTAAAACTTTGTCCTCAATTGAAAGTCATCCCCGGCAGGATGGCGCTTTATAAAGAAGTCTCTCAACATATCCGTCAAATTTTTTCCCGCTACACTGAATTGATCGAACCGCTTTCTTGGGATGAAGCCTATCTGGATGTGACGAATTGCCGTTATTGCCACGGCTCCGCCACTTTGATTGCCCAGGAAATCCGTCAGGTCATTTTTGATGAATTGCAGTTAACCGCCTCTGCGGGTGTGGCACCGGTCAGGTTTTTAGCCAAGATAGCCTCTGATATCAATAAACCTAATGGGCAATATGTTATCTCCCCCGAACAGGTCGAAACTTTTGTTAATTCGCTGCCATTACGCAAAATTCCCGGTGTCGGAAAAGTCACGGCTAAGCGCCTGTCAGGTATGGGATTAGAAACCTGCTCTGATGTTCAGCGATACGATAAGTTGGCGTTAATAAAAAGCTTGGGTAAGTTTGGTCTGGTGCTTTGGGAGCGCTGCCACGGAATTGATGAGAGACAAATTACGCCTGAACGCTTGCGTAAATCTGTCGGAGTGGAAAAAACCTTGGCGCAGGATATTTATGAGTGGGACGAGTGTGTTGAACTGATTGAAAAACTTTATCCTGAGCTGGAAAGACGGCTGGAAAAGGTAAAACCTGATTTTCGAATTGCCCGTCAGGGTATCAAGTTGAAGTTTGATGATTTTCAATTGACGACACAGGAGCACGTCCATCCTATGCTGGATAAACACGATCTGATTCAGGTTGCAAAACAGGCTTGGGAAACACGCAGGGTAGGCCGGGGAGTCAGGTTGGTTGGGCTGCATGTGACATTACAAAATCCACAATTGGAACGTCAGCTTTTATTGGAATGGTAAGGTTATTGGAATGGTGAGGCGCAGAATCTCCCCCACAAGCTGATGGCAGGGGAGAGACAACCTATTTTCGATTATTTTTTATTCCTTGGCCGGAATCGCTTTCAGAATGGCAGTGAGTAGCTGCCAATATTGACCGACGCTTTTAATATGAACTTTCTCATCAGGGGAGTGAGCCCTCCGAATCGTTGGGCCGATAGAGACCATGTCCATATCAGGATAGGGTTTTTTGAACAGGCCACACTCCAATCCGGCATGGATCACCATGATATTCGGTGTCTTATCGAAGAGTTGGTGATAAGTTTCACGAACTAAATACATGATGGGCGAATCGGCATCAGGCTGCCAGCCGGGATAGCTGCCGCTTGCGACGGTTTCTGCACCAGACAGTTTTGCCAGAGAATGCAACATTTCAACAACATAATCCTTTCCACTTTCGATCAGTGAACGGATCAGGCAAATAACCTCAGCTTTCTCTTCATCCATCGTCACAACACCCACGTTCAGTGAAGTTTCTACCACTCCTTTGGCGACATCACTCATCCGAATAACGCCATTAGGCATACTATTGAGCAAGGATACAAAGCGAGTCTGGCAATCCGCTGTTAATGGTTGCGATGAGGCTTCGGTTTCATCCAGCAGGAGGGTGAGATGGTGTTCAACAACCGCGTATTCGTTTTGCAATGTTTCCAGATAGTGATCTTTCAACTGATACAGCTTTTCAACTTGGCCGGCAGGCACCGCAATCACGGCAGAACCTTCACGAGGGATGGCATTGCGCAGGGTTCCACCTTGCAGATGGATTAATTTCAGTGCCAACTCATCGGCATACATCGCCAGGAAACGCGCCAGTAATTTGTTGGCGTTGCCCAATCCCAGATGGATATCGCCGCCAGAGTGACCCCCTTTTAATCCTTTAATCGTCAGTTGCAAGGTCTTGTAGTTAGCTGGCAGGGCTTCACGGGACAGGGGTAAGGTGGTGACAAAATCAATGCCACCCGCACAACCCATGTAAATTTCGCCTTCTTCTTCTGAATCGGTATTGATCAGAATATCCGCTTGCAGCCAGCCAGATTTCAGGCCGAAAGCACCATCCATACCTGCCTCTTCGGTCATGGTCAGTAAAACTTCCAAGGGGCCATGTTTGACCGATTCGTCCGCCAATACCGCCAGAGCGGAAGCCATGCCGATACCGTTATCCGCGCCCAACGTTGTCCCATCAGCTGTGACCCAATCATCATCAATATAAGGGCGGATAGGATATTGGGTGAAATCGTGTTGGGTATCGTTATTTTTCTGTGGAACCATATCAAGGTGCGCTTGAAGTGCAACAGCCTTGCGATTTTCCATGCCTTTTGAAGCGGGCTTTCTGATCAAAATATTGCCCACGTCATCTCGTTCTACATGGAACTCTTTGCTTTTTGCCCACTCAATGATATGGGATGCGAGGGCTTCTTCGTGATAGGAAGGGTGAGGAATAGCGCAGATTTGGGCAAAAATATCCCACAGTGGTTGGGGGGATAAGGTTGATAATTCGGACACGGCGGATCTCCTGTAACAGTATCTTGGTGAGAAGAAAAGGGTAATGTTTGACACATTAGGGCGTTCCTGTCATTTGTGTTGCCTTAATGTCCATGCCACGCTGGAGAATATCATTTTATTGTCGGCAATGGGCAGTTAGAATGAGGCCTTACCTTGTTTTTGCTGGTTTTTGTCTGTTCAAATCACTATAATCTCGCGCAACTTTTTTCCGCAAAAAAACGCTTTTCTGAAATATTCTTTAGTTTCCAGGATTTAATTTTATGAGTGAAAAATATGTTGTAACGTGGGATATGTTGCAAATACATGCCCGTCAATTGGCGCAACGTTTACTTCCTGTAGAACAGTGGAAAGGCATTATTGCCGTTAGCCGTGGTGGCCTGGTTCCGGGGGCGTTACTGGCGCGTGAATTGGGTATCCGTCATGTCGATACTGTCTGCATCTCCAGCTATGATCACGATAATCAGCGCGAGTTGAAAATATTGAAAAAAGCGGAAGGTGACGGTGAAGGTTTCATTGTTGTCGATGATCTGGTTGATACCGGAGGGACTGCTCAGACCATCCGTGAAATGTATCCGAAAGCCCACTTTGTCACGATTTTTGCCAAACCCGCTGGTCGCCCGCTTGTGGATGATTACGTTGTTGATATTGCTCAAAACACTTGGATTGAGCAACCGTGGGATATGGGCGTGATGTTCGTTCCACCTATTTGTGATAAACCTATTTGTGATAAGCAGTAAAATTTTTCTTTTGTCATGACTAAACAAAACCTTTCAGAATCGTTGTTTAAACCTCGGCTTAAGCATCGGGAAACCTCTACACTGGTGAAATATACTCACCCACAGTCTATTACTGCCAGTGATAGTCTGCTTGGTGGAGAGCGCCGCGAGCGTTGGTATCGAATGATCAATTGGCTCGCTTGGATCTGGAGGGGTGTCAATCCGCTGGAGATCCAAGATGTCCTCAGCCGGATTGCCGTGACAGATGCCGAGCGCAGTACTGAACATTTGTTGGATACTGTGATCGGCTATCGTAAAGGAAACTGGGCATTTGAATGGTCTCAACAGGCCATGTACTGGCAACAGGAAGCGTTGGATACTGAAGATGCAGAAAAAGCCGGATCATGTTGGTTAAAGGCCGCAACGTTATACAGTATTGCCGCTTATCCGCATTTACGCGGTGATGAACTGGCCGATCAGGCTATTGTGCTGGCGAATAAAGCCTATGAAAACGCCGCGCGTTTTTCTGACTATGAATTGAAAAAATTGGAATTCCAGTTGGAAGGCGGCAAAAGCGTTACGGGATTATTGCACCTGCCTGCCCACGTACAGGGGCCTTGCCCAACGATATTAGTTTGTGCCAGCCTTGATAATGTGCAGAGTGATTGCTGGCGATTATTCCGTGAACACTTCTCGCCTCTTGGCTTTGCCATGTTAACGGTGGATATGCCTTCTGTCGGTTATTCCGCCAAATTTCCCTTGACGCAGGATACCTGCGCCCTTCATCAACAAGTTTTGCAACAGTTAAATAGCGTGCCGTGGATTGACCATACCCGTGTCGGGGTATTTGGCTTTCGTTTTGGCGCGAATATCGCGGTCCGTCTTGCTTATCTGGAACCGAAACTGGTTAAAGGCGTCGCGGTAGTCGGTCCGATTGTCCATGAACTACTGCATAATGAAAAATTACAGCAGAAAATTCCGTCAATGTATATCGACGTATTGGCCAGCCGCTTGGGTATTTATCACGTTGATGAAGAGCGATTGCGTGCAGAGCTGAACTGTTATTCGTTGAAAAAACAAGGGTTGTTGGGGCGCCGTTGTACTGTACCCATGCTTTCGGTGTATTGGCAAGATGATATTTTCAGTCCACGGCAAGACTCGAAGTTAATCGCCATGTCCTCAATGGACGGTTCATTGCGGGCGATCCCTGCGACCTCCGTTTATAGTGGTTTCAATAAGGCATTACACGAAATAAGTGTATGGTTGAAAGATAAAGTTTTATAAAACAAAATTTAATACTTGATATTTTTTAATCGTTTGATACAAAGGTGTTCTGTATATAAGGAGACCTTTGTATGACTTTACCTGCAAGTTATTCTAAAAATAGGTTGTTGAAGAGTTTTTCTGCATTAGGGCCGTATGTACGTGAATTAAAATGCCAAAATGGTTATTTTTTCTTTGACTGTTTAGCTGTTTGCGTCAGTGCCAAAGTGGCGCCAGAGAAACGTGAATTTTGGGGATGGTGGTTAGAGTTACAAGAGCAAGGGCAGGGGTTTGTTTATCATTATCAGATAGGCTTATTTGATAAAAAGGGGGAATGGCAGGCCATGAATATTAAAAGAAAGGCCGATCTTGAGCACCTTGAATCCACTTTGCAGGCATTCCACAAACGTCTGGCTGACTCCCTTGACACGCTTAAACTGAGATTAGTCCCCTCCGAGAACACCGTTACCCTTCAAACACAAGTGATGGCATAATTTTGTTTTTAACCCGCTTTTTTTAAATATTGCGTTATGTCAGTTGGCATAACGCTTCTCTCCTGTTAAAACTGAACACTGTTTTTTCAAATTATTTTTTTCAAATTAAATAGCGTTTCAAACTGACAGGAGTCAATCTTGTCCCGGCGGCGCGCGGGACAAGATTGCAAGCTCTCACTATGATGAAATTTTATATAACAGTAATGGCAGAAATATGATGAATGGCAGCCAAACATTGGTTGTGAAACTGGGGACGAGTGTATTGACTGGTGGCTCTCGTCGTTTGAATCGTGCCCACATTGTGGAACTGGTTCGTCAGTGTGCCCAACAGCATGAAAAAGGCCACCGCATTATTATTGTGACTTCCGGGGCAATTGCCGCCGGACGTGAACATTTAGGCTATCCTGATCTGCCGGCAACCATTGCTTCAAAGCAGTTGTTGGCCGCGGTTGGGCAAAGTCGCTTGATCCAACTGTGGGAACAACTTTTTTCGATTTATGGTATCCATGTCGGGCAAATGCTTCTGACCCGTGCGGATTTGGAAGATCGTGAACGCTTCCTGAATGCGAGGGATACCCTTCAGGCTTTGCTGGATAATCACATTGTCCCCATCATTAATGAAAACGATGCCGTGGCGACAGCAGAAATTAAAGTGGGTGACAATGATAATCTGTCTGCGCTGGCGGCTATTCTGGGCAGTGCAGATAAGTTATTGCTTCTGACCGACATCGAAGGGCTTTATACCGCCGATCCCCGTAGTAACCCGGATGCAACATTGATCGCTGAAGTCCATGACATCAGTGATGAACTGAAAATGATGGCCGGGGACAGTGTTTCGGGTTTAGGTACGGGCGGAATGGCAACAAAACTTCAGGCGGCGGGCGTGGCGGGGCGTGCGGGTATTGATGTGATTATTGCCGCAGGTAACCGGGCGGGCGTGATTGCTGATGTTATTGACGGGGAATCGGTTGGGACGCTCTTTCATGGTCTGGCTAGCCCAATGGAAAATCGCAAGCGTTGGATCTTTGGCGCACCGCCGGCCGGGGAAATTATTGTCGATCATGGTGCAGAAGCGGCGATTATTGGGAAAGGCAGTTCGTTGCTGCCCAAGGGGATCAAAAACGTTAAAGGTGATTTTTCCCGCGGTGAAGTCATCTGCATTCGTAGTTTATCAGGCAAAGATTTGGCTCATGGCGTATGCCGTTACAACAGTGATGCTTTACGCCTGATTGCCGGCCACCATTCACAGCAAATTAGCCAGATACTGGGTTATGAATATGGCGCTGTGGCGGTTCACCGTGACGATTTGATCGTCATTTAATGAATTGATCGTGAGTTAAGGATTTCACCATGCTAGAGCAGATGGGAAAAGCGGCCAAAGCCGCATCGTGGCAGTTGGCGCAATTAAGTACCAAGCAGAAAAACCAAGCGTTAAATCACATTGCTGATTTGTTGGAGAGCGAAATGGCCGTGATCCTGGCTGCCAACCAGCAAGATATGCAGGAAGCCCGCGAACAGGGAATGAGTGAGGCGCTGCTCGATCGGTTATTACTGACGCCTGAACGGCTGAGTGCTATCGCTGATGACGTGCGTCAAGTCTGCCGTTTGGCTGATCCGGTAGGGCAAGTCATTGATGGGCAATTATTGGATAATGGGTTGCAATTGAGCCGTCGACGGGTTCCTTTGGGCGTGATTGGCGTGATTTATGAAGCCCGGCCGAATGTGACCATTGATGTGGCATCGTTATGCCTGAAAACCGGTAATGCCGTGATACTGCGTGGCGGCAAAGAGACTCACCATACTAATCAAGCGATGGTTAAAGTCATACAGCAGGCACTGGAGCAAAGTGGTTTGCCGGCTGCTGCGGTTCAGGCGATCAATAAACCCGATCGTGAATTAGTTGCTGAATTGCTGAAAATGGATCGTTATGTCGATATGCTGATCCCGCGTGGCGGGGCAGGGTTGCATAAATTGTGCCGGGAACAATCAACGATCCCTGTAATTACGGGCGGGATTGGGGTTTGTCACACATTTGTGGATGAAACCATCAATATTGAAAAAGCGCTGGAAATCATTACCAATGCGAAAGTTCAGCGTCCAAGTGCCTGTAATTCACTGGAAACGTTATTAGTCCATGAAAAAATAGCCGCCGATTTTCTGCCCGTTTTGAGCAGTAAAATGAAAGAGCAGGGAGTGACATTGCACGCCAGCAAATCAGCGATGGTATTGCTGAAAGAGGGGCCGGCAACCGTCGTTGAAGTGGCAGAAGCCGATTACTGTGATGAATGGCTGTCTTTGGATATGAATGTGGCCATTGTCAGTGATATTGACCACGCTATTGAACACATTCGTACTTATGGCACCGCCCACTCTGATGCCATCCTGACGGAATCTTTGGCGCAGGCTGATTACTTTGTGCGCCATGTGGATTCAGCCGCGGTCTATGTGAATGCCAGCACGCGTTTTACTGATGGGGGGCAATTTGGTTTGGGCGCAGAAGTGGCTGTCAGTACCCAGAAATTACACTCCCGTGGCCCGATGGGGCTCGATGCACTGACAACTTATAAGTGGGTTGGTTATGGTGATTATTTACCTCGCCGTTAACCCATCTTACTTTAATTAGAATCTTGTTGAACTATGTTAGGTCACACTTAATTTTAAGTGTGACTTTTTGCGCCATCAAAAATACCTTTTTACACCAGTGTAAACATTTGGTTACTATGCTCGTCATGTTCAAGATGCATTGATTATCTCCCCGCAGCGCGGGGAGATAATCAGTTGCTTTCGCTTTGCGAGCTGCAACTTGAAGTTTATAGGGTATATACTTTATGTTTAGGCTTAATTTTATAGACTCTTCGGCAAAATGACTCTTCGGGAACACGACTCTTCAGGAAAATAATGAAATGAAACAAACTCTATTCATCATAGGTGCACGAGGTGCAGGGAAGACGACAATAGGTAAGTTGTTGTCTGAGGCATTGTCGTATAAATTTGTTGACACCGATGAAAGTATTCAGGCTATAAGTAAAATGACGATAGCTGATCTGGTTGAACAACATGGCTGGGGGCATTTCAGAAAATTGGAAAGCCAGACGTTGCAAGCGGTTAGCCAGAGTGAACATGTTATTTCAACCGGTGGGGGAATGATATTGTCGCTTGAGAATCGCCAATATATGCGACAAAATGGCGTTGTGATTTATTTACAAGCTTCCGCGGAAGTTTTAAGCCAACGGTTGTCCCTCAATCCAGAGAATTCACAGCGTCCCAGCCTGACAGGGAAGTCCATCATCGAAGAAATGGAAGGAATACTGGTTGAAAGAGAACCTTTATACCGAGAGTGTGCCAATTTTATCGTCAATGCCAATCTTGCAACAGAAGATATCGTATCTCGCGTTAAATCTTATATCTTAGGCCAGAAAAACAAACTAATTTGATATATTAAGGGCGTTTGAATTTATTTTCTATTCGGCAAGGAAATCTTATATAACAGATGGCCTATACAATTTATAGTATCACTCTATTTACTCACTTTAATTTTATTTAATTATATTTGAGATATGGATATGCTCTTAAATTTTATCCGATTACTTGTTCGTATACTCTTTAGGGTAACAGTTGAAGGTGATAGTAAACAGTTACAATACCCCAAATGTATTATTACGCCCAATCATGTTTCGTTTCTGGATGGCCTGTTAATTGGGCTATTCTTGCCGATAAAGCCAGTATTCGCTGTCTATTCTAATATCGCGACCCGTGGCTTTCTCAAATTTATCAAGCCTTATGCCGATGTTGTCCCTCTGGACCCGACCAATCCAATGGCCGTCAGGACCTTGGTCAAAGAGGTGGATAAAGGGCGTCCAATAGTGATTTTCCCCGAAGGCAGGATCACCGTGACTGGCTCTTTGATGAAGATTTATGATGGAGCCGCTTTTATTGCCGCGAAATCAGGTGCAAAAGTCGTACCCATCCGGATTGCGGGGGCGGAACAAACGGTTTTTGGTCGGTTAAAAGGAATTATGAAGCGGCATTGGTTCCCGAAAATCACCCTCAAGATTTTGCCTGCCGTTGATTTGCCGATGCCGGATGCTTCTGATTCAACAACTCGCCGCCGTTTAGCCGGAGAGCACCTGCATACCATTATGATGGATGTGAGAATGCAGACGCGTCCAGAAGAGACGTTGTTCAGCGCTTATCTTACCGCACAAAAACGTTTTGGCCGCTTCAAACCCTGCATTGAGGATGTGAATTTTAAAGAAGACAGCTATCACTCATTACTGAAAAAAATATTGGGTACTAGCCGAATCTTAGGGCGCTTTACACAAGAAGGTGAACGTATTGGTCTGTTGTTGCCAAATGCGACGGTGATGGCGGCTGTCATCTATGGCGCTTCATTAAAAGGGCGGGTGCCGGCGCTTCTGAACTATACGGCAGGAAGCAGTGGCATTAAGAATGCCATGCAGGCGGCAACCATCAAAACCATCGTAACATCCCGCCAATTTCTGGAAAAAGGGCAATTGACTCATCTGCCAGAACAGGTAACCGAGGCCAATTGGGTCTATCTGGAAGATTTGAAAGACACCATCACGCGGGAAGATAAACTTTGGATATTGTGGCATTTGATTTTCCCTGCCAAAGCCATTTTGGCTTCGCAAAAGCCGGATGATGATGCTTTGATCTTGTTTACATCAGGTTCAGAAGGCGCACCAAAAGGCGTTGTTCACAGCCATGCCAGCCTGTTGGCAAACGTTGAGCAGATAAAAACCGTGGCTGATTTTACTCCGCTGGACCGTTTTATGTCGTCCTTACCCCTGTTTCATGCCTTTGGTTTGACCGTGGGTTTATTTACGCCATTAATGACGGGCAGTCGCGTATTCCTGTATCCAAGCCCATTACATTATCGTGTGGTGCCTGAACTGGTCTATGATTGTAATTGTACCGTATTGTTTGGAACGTCAACTTTCTTGAACAATTATGCCCGCTTTGCTCATCCTTATGATTTTGTCCGTCTGCGTTATGTGGTGGCCGGAGCAGAAAAACTGTCAGAAAATACCAAGCGCATTTGGCAGGAGAAATTTGGTATCCGTATCCTGGAAGGTTATGGAGTGACGGAATGTGCGTCGGTAGTGGCAATCAATGTCCCGATGGCGGCAAAAACGGGAACCGTCGGGCGGATCTTACCCGGTATGGAAGCCCGTTTACTGCCTGTACAGGGGATTGAAGGAGGCCGCTTGCAACTACGTGGGCCAAATGTCATGAAAGGATATCTGCGAGTTGAAGCACCTGAGCGTTTGGAGCCACCCTCCGCAGAAGATGCAGAAGGAAACAATCAAGTCGGCTGGTATGATACTGGTGATATCGTTTCCATTGATGAAGAGGGCTTTTGCACGATTAAAGGACGGGTGAAACGCTTTGCCAAACTTGCAGGGGAAATGGTTTCTCTCGAAGCGGTAGAACAAATAGCCTCGCGTATTTCTACTGATGCGCTGCATGCGGCTACCGCCAGGAGTGATCGCAGTAAAGGTGAGGCACTGGTATTGTTCACAACCGATGCGAAACTCAATAGAAATGCCATGCTGGGCGTCGCCCGCGAAATAGGAATGCCTGAGCTGTCGGTTCCACGAGATATTCGTTATGTGAAGCAACTGCCATTGCTTGGCAGTGGTAAACCGGATTTTGTCACACTCAGAACAATGGCTGAACAGGAGTAAAGAAATGGATGCCACTATGGAGACACAACCACTGTTAAGTCGTGGAATGAAAGCTGTATTATTGTCGCAATTTCTCTCTGCGTTTGCTGACAATGCCCTGTTTTTTGCGATCTTAGCCCAATTGAAGGTGGAATCTTATCCTGAATGGAGTTTGCCAGCCCTGCAAATTGTGTTTGTCCTGACTTATATCGTACTTGCCCCCTTTGTGGGGCAAGTTGCTGATCGGTTTTCAAAAGGGCGTGTCATGCTCTTTTCTAATATCATCAAATTACTTGGAGCCATCAGCATCTGTATCGATATGAACCCTTTTCTGGGATATACCTTAGTCGGAATTGGGGCGGCGGCCTATTCTCCTGCTAAGTATGGGATTTTGGGGGAATTGACCGATGGCAGGCGCTTGGTCAAAGCCAATGGCATGATGGAGGCTTCGACCATCGCCGCTATCCTGATTGGCTCAATCGTCGGTGGTTTCCTTTCTGATATTAGCCTGGTGCTGGCGTTGGGGCTTTGTGCCTTGTTGTATGGTGTCGCCGTCGTGGCTAATTTCTATATCCCCCGTCTGGCTGCGGCTCGTGAAGGCAAAGGCTGGAATCCCAAAAAAATGTTGCTGGATTTCATGACAGTTTGTGCTTCACTTTGGCGTAATCAAGTAACGCGCTTTTCATTAGTGGGAACTGGTTTATTTTGGGGAGCCGGTATTACGCTGCGCTTCCTGCTGGTTGCATGGGTTCCTGTTGTTCTGGGAATTGATGGCTATACGACCCCGACATTGATGAATGCTGTCGTGGCTATTGGTATCATTGTTGGAGCTGGCATGGCTGCGCGGTTTATTACATTGAAAACGGTTCGTCGCTGTATGCCTGCCGGGATCTTAATTGGGATCATGGTCATTTTTTTTGTTACTCAGCAATCCATCGTATTTTCCTATTTGATTTTGATTGTTCTCGGCGTATTTGGTGGACTTTTCGTCGTGCCATTAAATGCACTGCTGCAAGAACATGGCAAGCAGGCAATGGGGGCAGGTAAAGCAGTTGCTGTGCAAAACCTGGGCGAAAACAGCGCCATGTTAGTCATGCTGGGGTTGTATTCGGTATCCATCCTGTTGGGTGCTTCGGTCGTTTCTGTTGGCATTGGTTTTGGTATTTTGCTTTCTTTGGCCATTGGCGGTCTATGGATTTGGGATCTGCTTCGGAAAAATTAATTTCTTATAGAATTGAAGGTCGGTTATGGATGAAAAAATCCTGAATCAGCTTAGTATTGAACTTGGAAAGCGATTAAAACAGAAAAAATTATCCGTGACCTGTGCAGAATCTTGCACAGGCGGTTGGATAGCTAAAGTGATTACCGATATTGCGGGGAGTTCGGCCTATTTTAATCGCGGTTTCGTGACTTACAGTAATGACGCTAAACATGAAATGCTGGGGGTTTCTCCCGCGTCGTTAACGCAATTTGGTGCGGTAAGTGAGCAGGTCGTAAAAGAAATGGCGGCAGGAGCCTTAATTGCCGCTAAGGCAGATGTTTCTGTTGCTGTCAGCGGCATTGCCGGACCAGAAGGGGGAAGCGAGGAAAAACCGACTGGCACGGTTTGGGTTGGATTTGCTTTTTACCTCGATGAAAACATCCAGATTGTGACATACCGTCAGCATTTTTCGGGGGATCGTAATTCGGTGCGTCTGCAAGCTGTCATTTTTTCTTTAAAAACTTTGTTGGAAGAAATCATAAAAAATTAGCTTGATGCTGTATGATTATACAGTATAATCATGCGGCACTTTGGTATCAGAAACAGTTTATCAGCAGTGGGGCAGCCCCTTCATTGCTTGCGAAGGAGTAAATATGGCTAACGATGAAAACAAACAAAAGGCTCTGGCAGCGGCGCTAGGCCAAATTGAGAAACAATTTGGTAAAGGTTCCATCATGCGTTTGGGTGAAAACCGCTCAATGGATGTTGAAACGATCTCTACCGGTTCTTTGTCACTGGATATTGCACTGGGTGCAGGCGGTTTACCAATGGGCCGTATTGTTGAGATATATGGGCCAGAATCTTCCGGTAAGACAACGCTGACATTGCAAGTTATTGCTGCTGCCCAGCGCGAAGGCAGAACCTGTGCTTTTATTGATGCCGAACATGCTCTTGATCCGGTTTATGCGAAAAAACTGGGTGTAGATATTGATAATCTGTTGTGTTCTCAGCCTGATACGGGTGAACAGGCATTGGAAATTTGCGATGCCTTATCACGTTCTGGTGCTGTCGATGTGATCATTGTTGACTCTGTTGCTGCATTAACACCAAAAGCCGAAATTGAAGGTGAAATCGGCGACTCTCATATGGGTCTGGCTGCGCGTATGATGAGCCAAGCGATGCGTAAGTTGGCGGGGAATCTGAAAAACTCGAATACCCTGTTGATCTTCATCAACCAAATCCGTATGAAAATTGGTGTGATGTTTGGTAACCCTGAAACCACCACGGGTGGTAATGCGCTAAAATTCTACGCTTCTGTCCGTTTGGATATTCGCCGTACTGGTTCGGTGAAAAATGGTGAAGAAGTGGTTGGTAGTGAAACACGGGTGAAAGTGGTCAAGAACAAGGTTGCTGCACCATTTAAACAAGCTGAATTCCAAATTCTTTACGGTGAAGGTATTAACACTTTTGGTGAGTTAGTCGATCTGGGTGTTAAACACAAAATGGTGGAAAAAGCCGGTGCGTGGTATAGCTATAACGGCGACAAAATTGGGCAAGGTAAAGCCAATGCCACTAACTATCTGAAAGAACACCCAGAAATGGCGTCCGAGTTGGATAAGAAACTACGTGATTTACTGTTAAATAATACCGGGGAGTTCAATAGTGCGGCTGTGGATTATGTAACAGATTATGAAGACAATAGCGAAGAAGTGAATAACGAGGAATTTTGATTTTTATTTCACGCATTAACGTCCATATTCATCCGTAATACAGAGCTGATCTGGCTTTTAAAAACCACACCTATTTCGGGTGTGGTTTTTGTTTTCATGGAAGAAATAAATATCTTTGAAACAGGCGTATTGAAACTGCTGTCACCAACAGACTTTCAGAAAATCCCCAGACGAATTACAATGCTGAAAAGCGAATGGATTTATATGGGATTTTACTTCTTATGGAAGACACTCTATCTTAACCCTACTTTAATTTATTCGTGAGTTGATATGGTGATGCGATATACCACCTCAACCATTCATAAATCTGTTTTTTCAGCTTGATTTCGGGACAATTATGAGCAAAAGCACCGCTGAGATCCGTCAAGCGTTTCTTGACTTTTTTCATACTAAAGGGCACCAGATAGTACCAAGTAGTTCGTTGGTGCCAACTAATGATCCAACATTGTTGTTCACCAACGCAGGGATGAACCAGTTCAAAGATGTCTTTCTGGGATTGGATAATAGACCTTATTCTAGAGCAACAACGGCTCAGCGCTGTGTTCGTGCTGGCGGTAAGCATAATGATTTAGAAAATGTGGGTTATACAGCCCGCCACCACACTTTCTTCGAGATGTTGGGTAACTTCAGTTTTGGCGATTATTTTAAACAGGATGCCATTAAATACGCATGGGAGTTGCTGACCAGCGAAGCGTGGTTTAGTCTGCCAAAAGAAAAACTGTGGGTGACTGTCTATGAGACAGACGACGAGGCTTATGACATCTGGCATAAAGAAGTCGGTGTTCCGGCAGAAAGAATCATTCGTATCGGTGATAACAAAGGTGCTCCCTATGCGTCAGATAATTTCTGGCAAATGGGGGATACTGGTCCATGCGGCCCTTGTACGGAAATTTTTTACGACCACGGTGAACATATTTGGGGAGGCCCTCCAGGCAGCCCAGAAGAAGACGGTGACAGATATATCGAAATTTGGAACATCGTTTTCATGCAGTTTAACCGCCATGCTGATGGCACGATGGAATCGTTGCCAAAACCTTCCGTTGATACCGGTATGGGGCTGGAACGTGTCACCGCAGTCTTGCAACACGTTAACTCCAACTATGAAATTGACCTATTCCAAAGTTTAATTGCTTCGGTTGCCGAAGTGACTGGGGCAACCGATCTCACCAATAAATCTCTGCGTGTTGTTGCAGACCATATCCGCGCATGTGCATTCTTGATTTGCGATGGAGTTATTCCGTCCAATGAAAACCGTGGGTATGTACTTCGTCGTATCATTCGTCGTGCTGTTCGTCATGGTAATATGTTGGGGGCAAAAGACGCCTTCTTCTACAAACTGGTTGCCCCACTTATCAAATTCATGGGAGCTGCGGGTGAGGAACTGAAACAGCAGCAGGCTTTGGTTGAACAGGTATTGAAAACGGAAGAAGAACAGTTCGCTCGCACCTTGGAACGTGGTTTACAACTTTTGGATGAAGAGCTGGCTAACTTATCTGGTGATACCCTCGACGGTGAAACTGTTTTCCGTTTGTATGATACCTATGGTTTCCCGGTTGACCTGACTGCGGATGTTTGCCGCGAACGTAACATCAAAGTCGATGAAGCTGGTTTTGAGGCAGCGATGGAAAACCAGCGTCGTCGAGCCCGTGAATCCAGCGGCTTTGGTACAGATTACAATGAATTGATCAAAGTTGATGGACGCAGTGATTTTTGTGGTTATGAACATCATTCACAGCAAGCTGCTGTTATCGCAATTTTCCGCAATGGTCAGGCTGTTGAGCAAATTCATGCGGGTGAAGAAGCGATCGTGATACTTGATAAAACCTCTTTCTACGCTGAATCGGGTGGACAGGTTGGTGATACGGGTAAATTGTCGAATGGCGATGGCGTATTTGAGGTCCTCGATACACAAAAATATGCTCAGGCAATTGGTCACATTGGTAAATTGACAAAGGGCAGTTTGAGCGTAAATCATACAGTTAATGCTGAAATTGATGTGGTACGCAGAGAGGCGATCCGTTTGAATCACTCGGCGACCCATTTGTTACATGCGGCATTACGTCAAATTTTGGGAGAACACGTTGCCCAAAAAGGTTCTTTGGTCAATGATAAATATCTGCGCTTTGATTTCTCTCACTTTGAGGCCATGAAGCCAGAACAGAACCGTCAAGTCGAAAACTTGGTGAATGAAGAAATTCGCAAAAATTCACCTATTGTTACAGAATTAATGGGGCTGGAAGAAGCAAAAGCCAAAGGTGCTATGGCACTGTTTGGCGAGAAATATGACGAAAAAGTACGTGTACTTAGCATGGGCGGTTTTTCTACTGAACTATGCGGTGGTACTCATGCAAGTCGCACCGGTGATATCGGGTTGTTCCGTATATCCAGTGAATCAGGTACAGCAGCAGGAATTCGCCGTATTGAAGCTATTACGGGGCAAACTGCGCTAAACTCTGTCTACCAGCAGGCTGATTTACTGCAAGACATTGCTCATCTGGTGAAAGGTGATATCAGTAACCTGAATGAGAAAGTGAAAACGACACTGGACAGAACGAAACAATTGGAAAAAGAGTTGCAACAGTTGAAATCTCAGCAAGCGGCTCAGGAAAGCTCCTCTTTGGCGAATCAAGCCAGGGAAATCCAAGGTGTTCGTCTACTGGTGACACAATTAGGTGATATAGAACCGAAAATGCTCAGAACGATGGTTGATGATCTAAAAAATCAATTGGGATCAGCAATTATTGTGCTTTCTACCGTGACTGGTGATAAAGTCAGCCTAATTGTTGGTATAACGAAGGATTTGACTGCTAAAATAAAAGCAGGCGATTTAATCTCTTTTGTTGCCCAACAAGTTGGAGGTAAAGGAGGAGGACGTCCTGATCTGGCTCAGGCTGGTGGGACTGATGTAGCCGCTCTTCCTTCCGCATTAGCTAGTGTAGAAGAGTGGGTAACATTGCGGTTATAGTTGGTATTGCCGTGACAGCATTGGCACCATGAAAGCGTTTTTTTATGGTGCCGGATGTTTTTTTGTTGTGAAATTGTTGAAATGTTGGGCACATGTTTATATTTTAGCTATCCTATAGATATAGCAAATGTGTTCAAAACTACTTATACTTTAAGTAGATATCATTGCTTTACGTTTTCACGGTGTTTGATGGATAATAGCGGGGAAACCTAGAGACCCGACTCTTTTAAATTTTCAAGGAGCAAAGAATGCTTATTCTGACTCGTCGAGTTGGTGAAACACTCATGATAGGCGATGAGGTAACAGTCACAGTATTGGGAGTTAAAGGCAACCAAGTTCGCATTGGTGTAAATGCGCCCAAGGAAGTTTCTGTTCACCGTGAAGAAATTTATCAACGGATTCAGGCAGAGAAATCTCAGCCTACAACTTTTTAATTCAAGAATGGCGTCCACGCTTTTTTAAAACTTGGGCGCTACTCTGTTTTTATTACCTTATTTTCTTTGCTTCTTTCTCGCTCCCTATTTTGTAAACTTATCACGTTTATCTCTTCTTGATATCTTTGACTCTATTCTCTCATGTCTTTTTATTTTCTATCTGTTGAAAAAGCATCGTTCATGAGTCCATAGAGAGGAATAATCATTTTCGTAAATTTTAACGGTTCTTAGATGATTTCACTGCTGATAAAACAGCCCCTTAGATGTTAAACCAAGCATTTTGCATGTTAAGTGCTCAAGCAAAAAAAAGTTGCGAAAAATTGTTTGACTTATCAGGCAGGGAAAGTAATATGTGCGCCATCGCAGCGACGAAGAGCTTGAAGAAAAGCTTCTGAGCAAGTATCAGAAGTAAAGGTTCTAAAAGTTAAAAATTTCTAAGTCGCAGGTTTTAAAGCGTGAATGTTGTTTACGATTTTAAAGCAAATGGTGAGGTGGCCGAGAGGCTGAAGGCGCTCCCCTGCTAAGGGAGTATGTGGTTAAGAGCTGCATCGAGGGTTCGAATCCCTCCCTCACCGCCATTTAAAATGCATCCATAGCTCAGCTGGATAGAGTACTCGGCTACGAACCGAGCGGTCGGAGGTTCGAATCCTCCTGGATGCACCATTTTAAACACCGCGATTTTTTAGGTATCTCAATTCTGTCTAGTCAGGCAATTAATAGCGTCTGAGCAGAAATAGAAAACCGACAATGCATCCATAGCTCAGCTGGATAGAGTACTCGGCTACGAACCGAGCGGTCGGAGGTTCGAATCCTCCTGGATGCACCATACTTAGACATCCCGATTTCTTGGGATATCAACTCTATAAAGTCAGGCAATCAATAGCGCCTGAACAGAAATAGAAAACCGACAATGCATCCATAGCTCAGCTGGATAGAGTACTCGGCTACGAACCGAGCGGTCGGAGGTTCGAATCCTCCTGGATGCACCATATTTAGAAATCCCGATTTTTCGGGATTTCAATTCTGTAAAGTCAGGCAATTAATAGTGCCTGAGCAGAAATAGAAAACCGACAATGCATCCATAGCTCAGCTGGATAGAGTACTCGGCTACGAACCGAGCGGTCGGAGGTTCGAATCCTCCTGGATGCACCAGTTTAAACCCCTGCCTTGATAAGGCAGGGGTTTTTTATTTTGGTTCAACGATAACATTTGCTTTATTATTTTTGGTTGTAATTTAACCGCTAACGCATCGTCACCTTTATGTAATCAGCGACAACTTGGCTTGTTTCATATAAAGTAAACTCTTAGTAATAATCTTTTAAACTCCACGGGAGGACAAATTGATCCCGGACGTATCAAAAGCATTGTCATGGCTAGAGGCAAACCCTACCGTATTAAACGGGATTTGTCGTGGCATTGAACGTGAAACATTGCGTGTTACTCCAGACGGTCATTTAGCTAAGACGGAGCATCCAAAATTACTTGGTGCTTCATTAACGCATAAATGGATTACAACTGATTTTGCTGAATCTCTATTGGAGTTTATTACCCCTGTTGATAGCAACATAGACAGAACCATTGCTTTTCTTCAAGACTTGCATATCTACACAGCCCGGAATCTGGATAATGAAAAAATGTGGCCTTTAAGTATGCCATGTTTTATTGATGATGAAGAAAGTATCACTTTGGCTCAATATGGTACGTCTAATTTGGGCCGCTTTAAGACTTTGTACCGTGAAGGATTAAAGAATCGTTATGGTGCACTA
Organism: Xenorhabdus sp. PR6a; assembly: GCF_028599065.1. Classification (NCBI taxonomy): domain Bacteria; kingdom Pseudomonadati; phylum Pseudomonadota; class Gammaproteobacteria; order Enterobacterales; family Morganellaceae; genus Xenorhabdus; species Xenorhabdus sp. PR6a. The sequence goes on from NZ_JAQRFJ010000038.1 coordinate 28,429, forward strand.
ATGCAAATAATTTCTGGTGTGCATTATAATTTTTCTCTGCCAATGAGTTTCTGGCAGGCATGGTTGGGCATTAAAGATGCTGAAATGGGAAAAGAGCAGATTTCAGATGGCTATCTTCGTTTGATCCGCAATTATTACCGTTTTGGTTGGGTGATCCCTTACTTATTTGGTGCATCACCGGCCATTTGTTCTTCATTCTTACGTGGGCGAAACACAGCATTACCCTTTGAGGAAACAGAAAGAGGGACTTGTTACCTGCCTTATGCAACTTCATTGAGAATGAGTGACTTAGGATATACCAACAAATCACAAAGTGATCTGAACATTACTTTTAATCATCTTCATACCTATGTAGAGGGGCTTAAGAAAGCAATTCATAAGCCATCTGAAGAGTTTGCGGCAATCGGTATCAAAAAAGAAGATAACTACTTACAGCTCAACACGAATGTTCTTCAAATTGAAAATGAGTTGTACGCACCGATACGCCCCAAACGGGTCACGCAAGAAGGAGAGTCACCTTCAGATGCCTTGTTGAGAGGGGGTATAGAATATATTGAAGTCCGTTCTTTGGATATCAACCCTTTTTCTTCTATTGGCGTTGATGAAACTCAAATTCGTTTTCTTGATTTATTTTTGATATGGTGTGCTCTGGCTGATGCTCCTGAAATGGGGAGTGAGGAGCTTGCATGTTGTCGTGGAAACTGGAATAAAGTCATCTTAGAAGGACGCAAGCCAGGGTTATCTATTGGGCTTGGCTATGGGATTGAACAACAGTCGCTTAAGGTTGTGGGACAGGAGTTATTCAGGGATTTAGAGAGAGTTGCTGAAGTCTTGGATGCTTGTTCAGGGACTCAATATCAATCAGTTTGTAAAGAATTGGTGAGCATGTTTGAAGATCCATCACTAACGTTTTCAGCACGTGTCTTGGACAAGATGAAATCGCAGGGGATAGTTGGCTTTGGATTGGATCTCGCAGACCAGTATCATAACAAATTGATTGAAGAGCATTATTCGATTTTGAATGATGAAACTTTTTCTGTTGAGCGTGAGTCTTCTATATCGCGTCAGCATAGCCTTGAGCAGCAAGATAACATGAGTTTTGAAGCGTACTTAAAACTTCATGCGGGGCGTTAAAAAAGAAAATGGCCACCAGTGGTGGCCGAATAAGATATCTTAGAGAATAAGGGATGATAACAATTTTGCGCGTCTTCATATCTTATGACCAGCTGCAAATGAGAAAGTTTCATCTATCTGAAAAAATATTCGTAAAAAATCTGATGCCTTAGGAGGTAGTATTATGCCTTTATTGGATAGTTTTACAGTTGACCATACTCGCATGGCTGCTCCTGCCGTTAGAGTTGCCAAAACGATGGAAACGCCTCATGGCGACACTATCACCGTATTTGATTTGCGTTTTTGTGTTCCTAATAAAGCAGTGATGCCAGAAAGAGGTGTTCACACACTTGAGCATTTGTTCGCGGGTTTTATCCGTAATCATTTGAATGGCAACGGTGTTGAAATCATTGATATCTCTCCAATGGGCTGTCGTACTGGTTTTTATATGAGCTTGATCGGTGCTCCAGAAGAATTGAGAGTGGCGGAAGCTTGGAAAGCGGCAATGGAAGACGTGCTAAAAGTTCAAGATCAGAACCAGATCCCAGAATTGAACATTTACCAGTGCGGCACATATGAAATGCACTCATTGAAAGAAGCTCAAGATATTGCTCAACGTATTCTTGATTCTGGTGTTCGTGTCAATTATAACGATGAATTAGCATTGCCTGAAGAAAAACTTGTAGAGTTACAGGTATAGGTTGCCTGTCAGGCGGAACTAACTTATATTTTGGGGCCGGCTTGTTTTGCTGGCCCTCTATTTATTATTAATGCCATATTTTAAAAAATATCCATGAGGAGTGAGGCGAGAGCATTCATTTGTCTTTTGAAATAACTTGAAGCTCTTCATGAATAGAGATATTCAACACACTCTGATATTTAGTATTTTTCTATTGCCATTCTCATTATGGGAAAATATGAAGAGGATTCATAATTTTTTATGCGATTTTTGGACTACCCCAGAATATGCAGGTAGTCGAATCTTGGATATTTTACTGGATAACCGTTGAATTATTTAACATATTTTATGTTTCGCTCTGTATTTTATTCATCGGTGTTACGCGAACCTGCTTAATAACATTATCGTTTACCGCAAGAACCTCAAATTTATATTCATTAATTTGCACTTGAGCGTTCAATTCAGGAATTTCACCGAGTTCTTCCAGAATCATTCCATTCATTGTTCTTGGACCATCTTCAGGAAGCGCCCAACCGAAAGCTTTATTTAATTCACGGATATTAGCTGTACCACCAACCAGAACGGTGCCATCACTTTGCTGAAGAACTTCTTCCGCCAGAGTTGGAGACATGGAGGTGGTAAAATCGCCGACAATTTCTTCTAAAATATCCTCAACAGTCACTAACCCTTGAATGTCGCCATATTCATCAACGATCAAACCTGCTTTTTGTTTGTTGCGTTGAAAGTTAATAAGCTGAATATTCAATAGGGTACTCACTGGAATGAAGTAAATTTTATCTGCGGCTTTAATCAAATTTCTTTTGGTAAATTCTTTTTTCTCCATCATCAGTCGATAGGCTTCGCGCACTCGGAGCATACCGATAGCATCATCGAGGGAGTCCCGATATAACACAATGCGCCCATGTGGAGAGTGTGTCAGTTGCCTGATAACGGATTTCCAATCATCGTTGATATCAATACCAACAATTTCATTACGTGGGATCATAATGTCACCAACCGTGACTTTCTCGAGGTCTAATATAGAAATCAGCATGTCCTGATTGCGGCGTGATAGATTGCTGTTTGACTCATTGACAATGGTGCGTAGCTCGTCTTTGCTGACAGCATCATTGCGAATATCAGAGGTTTTGATACCTAAACAACGCATAAACAGTAAGCTGATCCTATTAAATGACCAAACAAGAGGCAGCATAATTTTTTCTAGTGGGCGTAGAAGAAAACTACTTGGGAATGCTACTCTTTCAGGGTAAAGCGCTGCGATGGTCTTGGGCATCACTTCAGAGAAAATAAGAATAACGAACGTGAGTACACCTGTGGCAATAGCAACACCGGCATCGCCATAGAGTCGCATACCAACAATAGTAGCAAGAGAGGACGCCAAAATATTGACCAGATTATTACCGATAAGGATCAGGCTAATCAGCCTGTCTGGATGACGCAGTAAAGATTCAACCCGGCGTGCGGAGTTGCTTCCTTGTTTAGCCAAATGACGCAAGCGGTATCGGTTGATTGTCATCATGCTAGTTTCTGAAGCAGAGAAATAGGCTGAAACAATAACCATGACAACAAGAATGATAATCAGTGTGCTTGTTGAGACATGCTCCAAAACAGAATTCCTTCCTAATATTTATACAAATCAGCAATGATAATTTAACTTTTAATAAACTATCATTTCCTGTAATAGCCTGTTACCGAAAAAAGCCAGTGTCAGAATAAATGCACCAATCAGATTGAACCAAATAACGCGCTTGCCACGCCACCCTTCATGATAATGTCCCCAAAGCAAAATAACGTAAACAAACCATGCAATAATAGATAAAACAGATTTATGGATATTTTCTTTGCTGAAAACATCATCCATGTACATAATGCCAGTGCATAGCGTCAATGTTAGTAGAATTACACCCACTTGGGTAATGTGAAACATTTTACGCTCAATTGTCATCAATGGGGGAATTCCAGAGGTAAATGTGAGTTTTTTCTTTTTAAGCCGATAGTCCAACCAGCCAAGTTGCAAAGCATAAAGCGCGGCAATGAGTAAAGTCGCATAGCCAAGTAATGCCAGCCCAATATGAATAAATAATTCGACACTATCTTCGAGATGAGTAATGAATTCTCCTGGCATCATGCTGGCCAATATCAAATTGATCATGGCAAAGCTGTAAACAATCGGCAGTAAAAACCATGCACGACCACGGAAAGCGACAACCGTCATGATGATGCACATAAGCCAACTGACAATTGAACCTAAATTTAATAACGTAAGATTTTGTCCACTACTGACGTGAAAAACTTGGTATTTCAATGCAATTGCGTGAGTGGCTAACGCTACAATTGCGAAAGAAAGTGCCAATTTTTGATAACTGTTTTGTTGGCGCAGTAAACCTGGCACGACGAGCGTCAGGCTAATGAGATAGGCAAATAAAGCAATAATTGAAAATATCAGCATAACGTTTATCGTTTTCGCAATTGAAATCCGTTAGGTATGGATTGAACCTGAAAATTAAGTATACCGCTAGCAGGAGTAGCCTCCAACCGTTGTTAATTATACTTGGGAATCTCTTTGCAGAGATCACAAGATCATCGTGCTATAATTCGCTAAATTTGCCTTACAGGTAGACCCACTTGTAGATATCTGAGCTGAGACAATGTTTGATAATTTAACTGACAGACTATCGCGCACATTGCGCAATATCAGCGGTCGCGGGCGGCTGACTGAAGATAATATTAAAGATACGCTGCGCGAAGTTCGTATGGCTTTGCTCGAAGCGGATGTTGCATTGCCTGTCGTGCGTGATTTTATTGCACGAGTCAAAGAGAGCGCAGTGGGGCATGAAGTTAACAAAAGCCTGACACCCGGTCAGGAGTTCGTCAAAATCGTTCAGAATGAATTGGTTAAGGCGATGGGGGAGGTCAATAGTGAACTGAACCTCTCCGCCCAGCCTCCCGCAGTGGTTTTGATGGCGGGCTTGCAAGGTGCAGGTAAAACAACCAGCGTGGCTAAATTAGGTAAGTTGCTGAAAGAGAAAAACAAGAAAAAAGTCTTGGTTGTTTCTGCTGACGTATACCGACCCGCGGCGATCAAACAGCTTGAAACCTTGTCTGAAACGGTTGGAATTGACTTTTTCCCGTCAGATCCACAGGAAAAGCCCGTTGATATTGTCAATAAAGCGATCCAACATGCTAAATTGAAATTCTATGATGTGCTGTTAGTCGATACGGCAGGTCGCCTGCATGTTGATGAGGCAATGATGGATGAAATCAAAGCGGTTCATGCAGCGATCAATCCTGTCGAAACCCTGTTTGTTGTTGATGCGATGACGGGTCAAGATGCGGCAAATACCGCAAAAGCATTCAACGAAGCATTGTCATTAACCGGCGTTGTTCTGACCAAAGTAGATGGTGATGCGCGTGGTGGTGCGGCGCTTTCCATCCGCCATATCACGGGTAAGCCCATCAAATTCCTCGGTGTTGGTGAAAAAACGGATGCGTTGGAACCTTTCTACCCTGATCGCATTGCATCCCGTATTTTGGGCATGGGGGACATGCTTTCACTGATCGAAGAGATTGAAAGCAAAGTTGACCGTACCCAAGCGGAAAAGCTGGCGTCTAAACTGAAAAAAGGTGATGGCTTTGATTTAAGCGATTTTCTTGATCAGCTTAAACAGATGCGTAACATGGGCGGAATGGCCAGCATGTTGAGCAAGATGCCGGGAATGTCGCAGATCCCTGATGCGGTCAAATCCCAAATGGATGACAAAGTTCTGGTTAAAATGGAAGCCATCATTAATTCCATGACGCGTAAAGAGCGTGAAAAACCAGAAATCATTAAAGGTTCTCGTAAGCGCCGAATTGCGATGGGGTCGGGTACCCAGGTGCAGGATGTCAACCGTTTGCTGAAACAGTTTGATGAAATGCAGCGAATGATGAAAAAGATGAAAAAAGGGGGCTTGGCAAAAATGATGCGAGGCATGAAAGGCATGTTGCCACCCGGATTTATGGGGTGATAATCAACAAAGTTGCGAAAGAAAACGTTCTTTGGATTGCTTTTTACGCCAAAGTGAGTAAAATTTTCGGGCTTTTTAATGGACAGCCGGACTCCATTCCTCGATGGAGTCTGGTTGTTTTGCTAACTAATGAGGATGTTATGGTAACAATTCGTTTAGCTCGTGGCGGCGCAAAAAAGCGTCCGTTCTATCAAGTAGTCGTGACCGATAGCCGCAATGCGCGTGATGGTCGTTTTATTGAGCGTGTGGGTTTCTTCAACCCAATCGCTTCAGGAAATGCAGAAGCTCTGCGTTTAGATCTGGACCGTATCGAACACTGGGTTGGTCTGGGTGCATCTGTGTCTGATCGTGTTGCTGCACTGATCAAAGACGCTAAGAAAGCAGCTTAATCTGTCACGGTGGTAACAATGAGCAAACAATCTGGCCTTAAGCACCCGGTTGAGCCAATTGTGTTGGGAAAATTGGGGTCTGCGTATGGCATTCGTGGTTGGCTCAGAGTTTTTTCTTCCACCGAACACAACGAAGACATTTTTGAATATCAACCGTGGTTTATTCAACGCGCAGGCCAGTGGCAACATGTTGAACTGGAAGCGTGGAAACACCACAATCAGGATATTATCGTCAAAATCAAAGATATTGACGATCGGGATGCTGCGAATTTACTGACTAACTGTGAAGTTGTGGTGGATTCCGGCCTATTACCAGACCTGGAAGAAGGTGATTATTACTGGAAAGACCTTATTGGTTGCCAGGTAATCAACACCGCAGGTTACAACCTTGGCACCATCCATGACATGATGGAAACGGGTTCTAACGATGTGATGGTAATAAAAGCAAACCTGAAAGATGCATTCGGTATCAAGGAGCGGCTGGTTCCGTTTCTTGATGGGCAGGTTATCAAGAAAGTCGATCTCGCTACCAAAACCATTGAGGTAGATTGGGATCCTGGTTTTTAATCTCCGATAAAGACGGTTTAAATGAGTGGGACACAATATGTGGATTGGGGTTGTTAGCCTGTTTCCTGAAATGTTCCGCGCAATAACCGATTACGGGGTAACTGGTCGGGCTGTAAAAAATGGCCTGTTGAGTATCGAATGCTGGAATCCACGGGATTTTACCTATGACCGGCATCGTACTGTTGATGACCGTCCTTATGGCGGTGGTCCAGGTATGCTGATGATGGTGCAACCATTACGGGAAGCCATTCATGCAGCTAAAGTTTCGGCGGGTGATGGTGCAAAGGTGATTTATCTTTCACCTCAAGGGCGCAAACTCGATCAACAAGGAGTTTGTGAGCTGGCAGCAAATGAGAAATTAATTCTGGTTTGCGGTCGCTATGAAGGTATTGATGAGCGTGTCATCCAAACCGAAATTGACGAAGAATGGTCTATCGGTGATTACGTTCTCAGCGGGGGAGAGCTTCCTGCAATGACGATGATTGATTCGATATCACGGTTTATTCCGGGAGTATTGGGGCGTCAGGCATCGGCAGAAGAAGACTCATTCGCTGATGGATTGTTGGATTGCCCGCATTATACCCGTCCTGAAGTGTTGGATGGTATGGAAGTTCCCCCGGTTTTACTGTCGGGAAACCATGCTGAAATTGATCGCTGGCGAATGAAACAGTCGCTTGGCCGAACTTGGTTAAGAAGGCCCGAACTTCTAGAAAGCCTAGCTCTGACTGACGAGCAAAGGATGTTGCTATCTGAATTCCAACGGGAATATCAAGATCAGGCAACAAATTAATCCAGACATATCCCGTGAAGGAATGTCTTTGATATATCAGTTTACCTAGGGTAAGAGAGTTATTATGAGCAACATTATTAAACAACTTGAACAAGAGCAGATGAAGCAAGACGTACCTTCATTCCGTCCGGGTGACACCGTGGAAGTTAAGGTATGGGTCGTTGAAGGTTCTAAAAAGCGTCTGCAGACATTCGAGGGCGTGGTTATTGCGATTCGTAACCGCGGTCTGCACTCTGCATTCACTGTTCGTAAGATTTCTAACGGCGAAGGCGTTGAGCGTGTATTCCAGACTCACTCCCCAGTCGTAGACAGCATCAACGTTAAACGTCGTGGTGCTGTTCGCAGAGCTAAACTGTACTACCTGCGTGAGCGTTCTGGTAAGGCTGCTCGTATTAAAGAGCGTCTGAACGCAAAATAATACGCTTTGCTACATCCGAAAGTTATTGTTGAAGGCCAGCATTAAGCTGGCCTTTTTATATTTTGATTTTTTCATTTTCAATCAAGATATACCTTATAAGCTGCAAGTTGCAGTCCGCAAGATGAAAGCAACTTGTTATATCTCCCCACAGAGGGGGAGATAATAAATATATCTTGAAGTACAACGAATATATAAGGTTATTTATTTTCTTCAAT
>NZ_JAQRFJ010000039.1:0-36272 GCF_028599065.1 Xenorhabdus sp. PR6a
TGCCAGAAGGCGTAGAGATGGTGATGCCAGGTGACAACATCAACATGGTCGTTAACCTGATTGCCCCAATCGCCATGGACGAAGGTCTGCGTTTCGCAATCCGTGAAGGCGGCCGTACTGTAGGTGCGGGTGTTGTTGCTAAAGTGATCGCATAATTTTTTTAATGTGTTCATTTTGGAAGGGCATCGATAGATGCCCTTTTTATACGTTGTCTTAAGAAGAACCTATCTCATCAATAGTTGTTTATGATGGGTTAATTAATAGCAGATAAATGGCTATTTGATTGCTATTCTTAATTATTGGTGAGATAGGCTCTGATACAACGGATGGGCTTAAATATCATTGAGATACCAAAGTCCTACTGAATTATGGCGCCGAGTCAGATACAATTACAATTATCTTTGGGTTCGGTCTGATTTGTTTTGCTCTTGCGAGGCAAGCTGGCTATCTATTTACATCATAGTTACTTATATCATAGTTACTTACATATATAGTTACAGGTTGGTTTATGAGTGCGAATAGCAATGCTCAAGAAAGCGGGCGTAGTCTTGATATAGCAAAATGGCTATTGGTAGCAGTGCTGCTGGTGGTTGCTATTGTGGGTAATTACTATTACCGAGAGTATAACCTGCCTCTGCGCGCGATAGCCGTGGTTGCTATTGCTGCCCTTGCAGGAGCAGTTGCATTGTGGACTGTAAAAGGTAAAGCTGCATTAGCCTTTGCCCGTGAAGCCCGCATTGAAATGCGTAAAGTCATTTGGCCAACTCGCCAGGAAGCACTGCATACGACTTTGATTGTTGCAGTTGTGACGGCTGTTATGTCTCTCATCTTGTGGGGGCTTGATGGTATTCTGGTGCGTTTAGTTTCATTTATTACAGGCCTGAGGTTTTAAAAAATGTCTGAATCCCCAAAAAAGCGTTGGTATGTCATCCAGGCATTTTCTGGGTTTGAAGGTCGCGTCGCTCAATCTCTGCGTGAACATATCAAATTACAAGAGATGGAAGATTCTTTTGGCGAAGTGATGGTGCCGACAGAAGAGGTTGTTGAGATCCGCAGTGGTCAGCGCCGTAAAAGCGAGCGTAAATTTTTCCCAGGCTATGTCTTGGTACAGATGGTTATGAACGATGCGACTTGGCATTTGGTTCGTAATGTACCTCGCGTAATGGGTTTTATCGGTGGCACTTCTGACCGCCCTGCACCAATCAGCGATAAAGAAGTTGATGCGATCATGAATCGTCTGCAACAGGTTGGTGATAAACCACGGCCGAAAACACTGTTCGAACCAGGCGAAATGGTTCGTGTCAGCGATGGCCCGTTTGCAGACTTCAATGGTGTGGTAGAAGAGGTCGATTACGAGAAGAGCCGCTTGAAAGTATCGGTTTCTATCTTTGGCCGTGCTACACCGGTTGAGCTGGATTTCAGTCAGGTAGAGAAAGCCTAACCTGATGATTAAGTAAACGGCTCTGCTTGCAAAGGGGGTGAAATTGGCATACAATTTCGCGCCTTTTGTTTTTATCTGGGTATCATTTTTAGATGATGCTTTCTGGATAATTTAAGCGATATTAGGTAATAGCTTTTAAATGGTCTGGTCTTTTAGACGGGGCCTAAGTCGTCAGGGGAGCCTCATTTTGAGGCGATAAGACCCATATAGAGGAAAATACAAATGGCTAAGAAAGTACAAGCCTACGTTAAGCTGCAAGTTGCAGCTGGTATGGCTAACCCAAGCCCACCAGTTGGTCCAGCTCTGGGTCAGCAAGGTGTTAACATCATGGAATTCTGTAAGGCGTTCAATGCTAAAACAGAAAGTCTTGAGAAAGGCTTGCCAACTCCAGTTGTTATTACTGTTTATGCAGACCGTTCTTTCACTTTCGTTACCAAAACCCCACCAGCGGCTGTTCTGCTGAAAAAAGCAGCAGGCGTCAAATCTGGTTCCGGTAAACCGAACAAAGACAAAGTTGGTAAAGTGACCAGCGCTCAAATTCGTGAGATTGCTGAAACTAAAGCTGCGGACATGACTGGTGCTGACGTTGACGCGATGATGCGTTCAATCGAAGGTACTGCTCGTTCCATGGGCCTGGTAGTGGAGGGTTAATCAATGGCTAAACTGACCAAGCGCATGCGCACTATCCGTGAAAAAGTTGATGCAACTAAACAATATGACATCAACGAAGCTGTTGCTCTGCTGAAAGAACTGGCTACTGCTAAGTTCGTAGAAAGCGTTGACGTAGCTGTTAATCTTGGCATTGATGCTCGTAAATCTGACCAGAACGTTCGTGGCGCAACTGTACTGCCACACGGTACTGGCCGTTCAGTACGTGTTGCTGTATTTACTCAGGGTGCAAACGCTGAAGCGGCTAAAGCTGCTGGCGCAGAACTGGTAGGTATGGAAGATCTGGCTGAACTGGTTAAGAAAGGCGAGATGGACTTCGACGTTGTTATCGCATCTCCAGATGCAATGCGCGTTGTTGGCCAACTGGGTCAAATCCTGGGCCCACGTGGTCTGATGCCAAACCCGAAAGTAGGTACTGTAACACCTAATGTTGCTGAAGCGGTACAGAACGCTAAAGCAGGTCAGGTTCGTTACCGTAACGACAAGAACGGTATCATCCACTCTACTATCGGTAAAGTTGACTTCGACGCTGACAAACTGAAAGAAAACCTGGAAGCTCTGCTGGTTGCGCTGAAAAAAGCTAAACCATCTTCTGCTAAAGGCGTTTTCATTAAGAAAGTTAGCCTGTCTACGACCATGGGTGCAGGTGTTGCGATCGACCAGTCTGGTCTGAGTGCATCAGTTTAATGATTTAAGCTGAGAATAACGCTTTACCTTAGCGTCAGATTTGTCTAGAATTTGACGCTTCAAATTTGCCTGATGGTGTGTTTTATGGCACACAACCTTTGAAAAATAAGGCAGTATCGGCAAATAACAGATTTTCGGTTGGAGCTTGGCCTTAACCAAGCCCCGTCCAAGACCGCAGGCGTAAGTACGTAGAAATACTTACTTAATATCCTGCGTAGACGGTGACAGAGCCAAATGAAATATTATTTTCTGGATTCTGCTCACCGTGTTTTAGCGCTCAGGCACATCCGGTGCCTTGAGTGAAGTGAGTTCCGGGTTTTCCCGGTTAATCCAGGAGCAAGAAGCTAATGGCACTAAATCTTCAAGACAAACAAGCGATTGTTGCTGAAGTCAGCGAAGTAGCCAAAGGCGCGCTGTCTGCGGTTGTTGCGGATTCTCGCGGCGTTACTGTAGATAAAATGACTGAACTGCGTAAAGCATGCCGTGAAGCTGGCGTTAGCGTACGTGTTGTACGTAATACCCTGCTGCGTCGTGCTGTTGAAGGTACTGAATATGAGTGCCTGAAAGAAGCGTTTGTTGGTCCAACCTTGATTGCTTTCTCTTCTGAACATCCGGGCGCCGCTGCTCGTCTGTTCAAAGATTTCGCGAAAGCGAACCCAGCATTCGAGATTAAAGCAGCAGCCTTTGAAGGTGAGTTTATCCCAGCGAGCAACATCGATCGCCTGGCAACACTCCCAACTTACGAAGAAGCAATCGCACGCCTGATGTCAACCATGAAAGAAGCCGCTGCAGGCAAACTGGTTCGCACTCTGGCTGCGTTACGCGATCAGAAAGAAGCAGCTTAATAGCCTATTTCCTTCGTTGCTTTTTAACGTATAAACTTTTTCTGAATTTTAGGAACACTTGTTATGTCTATCACTAAAGAACAAATTCTGGACGCAGTTGCAGAAATGTCTGTAATGGACGTTGTTGAACTGATCAGCATGATGGAAGAAAAATTCGGCGTTTCTGCTGCTGCAGCTGTAGCTGTAGTTGGCGGTGCGGCTGAAGCAGTTGAAGAAAAAACTGAATTCGACGTTATCCTGACTGGCGCTGGCGCTAACAAAGTTGCTGTAATCAAAGCAGTACGTGGCGCAACTGGCCTGGGTCTGAAAGAAGCTAAAGACCTGGTTGAAAGCGCACCAGCAGCACTGAAAGAAGGCATCAGCAAAGACGACGCTGAAGCTCTGAAAAAATCTCTGGAAGAAGCAGGTGCTTCTGTTGAGATCAAGTAAGATCAGTTTGAAGTTCGCAGCCTGATTTTTTAAGGCTGGCGGCTGGCGGTTTTTTAATCGCCAGCCTTTTTGCGCTGTAAGGGCATTGCTTGAAAGCAGATCGTCTGAAAGTCGATTGCCCGAAAGCCATTATGTAGGGAGTTAGTCGCATTTCACACTGTTTGGCGATTAATAAACCCAGAATACTTTTTCCTATTGACGACTTAATATACTGCGTTCTCAGCTACGATCCACTCGGGTAGCTCGGTAGTAAGGTAACGCAATGAAATGATTTAAGAGTAATAGTAATGGGTATTATGGAAAATATTCTGTTTTCTGTTCGAAAAAATAGTGTTGCAGAGAGCTGCCCTTAAGGGCGGGCTGAGTGGGTCACTTATCAGCGAGCTGAGGAACCCTATGGTTTACTCCTATACCGAGAAAAAACGTATTCGTAAGGATTTTGGTAAACGTCCACAAGTTTTGGATGTTCCATACCTTCTTTCTATCCAGCTTGACTCGTTCCAGAAGTTTATCGAGCAAGATCCTGAAGGCCAGAATGGACTGGAAGCGGCCTTCCGTTCAGTGTTTCCAATTCAGAGCTACAGCGGCAATTCCGAGCTGCAATATGTAAGCTACCGTCTTGGCGAACCTGTCTTTGATGTTAAAGAGTGTCAGATCCGTGGCGTGACGTTCTCCGCACCGCTGCGCGTTAAGCTGCGTCTGGTTATCTATGAGCGCGAAGCGCCAGAAGGCACAGTTAAAGACATCAAAGAACAAGAAGTCTACATGGGTGAAATTCCACTCATGACGGATAACGGCACCTTCGTTATCAACGGTACTGAGCGCGTTATCGTATCTCAGTTGCATCGTAGCCCAGGCGTTTTCTTTGACAGCGATAAGGGTAAAACCCATTCATCCGGTAAGGTACTGTATAACGCACGTATCATCCCTTACCGTGGTTCGTGGTTAGATTTCGAATTTGATCCAAAAGATAACCTGTTTGTGCGTATCGACCGCCGCCGTAAGTTGCCGGCTTCGATTATTCTGCGCGCGATGAGTTATTCCACTGAAGACATTCTGAATCTGTTCTTCAAAAAAACCGTTTTCGAAATTCACGCCAATAAATTGCAGATGACGCTGGTTCCAGAACGTCTGCGTGGCGAGACAGCTTCATTTGATATCGAAGCAAACGGCAAGGTCTATGTTGAAAAAGGCCGCCGTATCACCGCCCGTCATATCCGCCAGTTAGAAAAAGATCAGGTAGACCGTATTGAGGTGCCTGTCGAATATATCGCGGGTAAAGTGGTAGCAAAAGATTACATCGACCAGAACACAGGTGAAATCATCTGTGCGGCTAACATGGAACTCTCTTTGGATCTGCTGGCACGTTTGAGCCAGTCTGGTTACAAATCTATCGAGACCCTGTTTACCAATGATCTGGACCACGGTGCTTACATTTCCGAAACTCTGCGTATTGACCCAACCAATGATCGCCTGAGCGCACTGGTTGAAATCTATCGCATGATGCGTCCGGGTGAACCACCAACACGTGAAGCCGCAGAAAATCTGTTTGAGAACCTATTCTTCTCTGAAGATCGTTATGATCTGTCTGCGGTGGGTCGCATGAAGTTCAACCGTTCACTGGATCGTGAAGAGGTTGAAGGTTCCGGTATCCTGAGCAAAGAAGACATCATTGACGTGATGAAGAAGCTCATCGATATCCGTAACGGTAAAGGTGAAGTTGACGATATCGACCACTTGGGCAACCGTCGTATCCGCTCCGTGGGTGAAATGGCGGAAAACCAGTTCCGCGTCGGTCTGGTTCGTGTCGAGCGTGCCGTGAAAGAGCGTTTGTCCCTGGGCGATCTGGATACCCTGATGCCACAGGACATGATCAACGCCAAACCTATTTCTGCGGCGGTGAAAGAGTTCTTTGGTTCCAGCCAGTTGTCCCAGTTCATGGACCAGAACAACCCACTGTCTGAAATTACCCATAAACGCCGTATTTCTGCGTTGGGCCCAGGCGGTCTGACCCGTGAGCGTGCCGGCTTTGAAGTTCGAGACGTACACCCAACCCATTACGGCCGTGTATGCCCAATCGAAACTCCTGAAGGTCCAAACATCGGTCTGATTAACTCATTGTCCGTTTATGCGCGTACCAATGAGTATGGTTTCCTTGAAACACCTTACCGCTTAGTGCGTGATGGCGTGGTGACGGATGAAATCCACTACCTGTCAGCCATCGAAGAAGGTAACTACGTCATTGCACAGGCGAACACCGTACTGGATGAAGAAGGCCACTTCGTTGAAGAATTGGTCACTTGCCGTCATTACGATGAATCCAGCTTGTTCAACCGTGATCAGGTTCAGTACATGGACGTTTCGACACAACAGATCGTGTCCGTCGGTGCTTCCTTGATCCCATTCCTTGAACACGATGACGCCAACCGTGCATTGATGGGTGCGAACATGCAACGTCAGGCGGTTCCAACTCTGCGTGCTGATAAGCCGCTGGTCGGAACAGGCATGGAACGTGCGGTAGCGGTTGACTCCGGTGTTACCTCGGTTGCTAAACGCGGCGGTGTGGTTCAGTACGTTGACGCCTCCCGTATCGTTATCAAAGTGAACGAAGATGAAATGTACGCGGGTGAAGCGGGCATTGATATCTATAACCTGACCAAATATACCCGTTCAAACCAAAACACCTGTATCAACCAGATGCCGTGTGTTTCTTTGGGTGAATTGGTAGAACGTGGTGACGTACTGGCCGATGGTCCATCCACCGACTTGGGTGAACTGGCACTGGGTCAGAACATGCGCGTGGCGTTCATGCCTTGGAATGGTTATAACTTCGAGGACTCCATCCTCGTCTCTGAGCGTGTTGTTCAGGAAGACCGTTTCACCACCATTCATATTCAAGAACTGGCTTGTGTGTCCCGTGACACCAAACTGGGGCCTGAAGAGATTACGGCTGACATCCCTAACGTGGGTGAAGCTGCGCTGTCTAAACTGGACGAATCCGGTATCGTTTATATCGGTGCGGAAGTCAAAGGTGGCGACATTCTGGTTGGTAAAGTGACACCGAAAGGTGAAACTCAGCTAACACCAGAAGAAAAGCTGTTGCGTGCGATCTTCGGTGAGAAAGCGTCTGATGTGAAAGACTCCTCACTGCGCGTACCAAACGGTGTTTCTGGTACTGTGATCGACGTACAAGTCTTTACCCGTGATGGCGTAGAGAAAGACAAGCGTGCGTTGGAAATTGAAGAGATGCAGTTGCGTGAGGCTAAGAAAGACCTGACAGAAGAGCTGCAAATCTTCGAAGCTGGCTTGTTTGCCCGTATTCACTCAGTACTGGTTGCCGGTGGCATTGAAGCGGAAAAACTCAACAAACTTCCTCGTGAACGTTGGTTGGAGTTGGGTCTGGCTGATGAAGAAAAACAGAATCAGTTGGAGCAGTTGGCAGAACAGTATGACGAACTGAAAGTCGAGTTCGAGAAAAAACTGGATGCCAAACGCCGTAAGATCACTCAGGGCGACGATCTGGCACCCGGCGTGCTGAAAATTGTCAAAGTGTATCTGGCTGTGAAACGTCAGATCCAGCCTGGTGACAAGATGGCAGGCCGTCACGGTAACAAAGGGGTTATCTCCAAGATCAACCCGATCGAAGACATGCCTTACGATGAAAACGGCACACCCGTGGACATCGTACTGAACCCGCTGGGCGTACCATCACGTATGAACATCGGTCAGATTCTGGAAACGCATTTGGGTATGGCGGCGAAAGGTATTGGTGACAAGATCAATGCCATGCTGAAACAGCAACAAGAAGTTGCCAAACTGCGTGAATTTATCCAGAAGGCTTACGATCTGGGTGATGATACTCGCCAGAAAGTGGATTTGAACACCTTTACCGACGAAGAAGTGATGCGTCTGGCAGAAAACCTGAGAAAAGGGATGCCTATCGCAACGCCAGTCTTTGACGGTGCAAAAGAGACCGAAATCAAAGAGTTGTTGAAACTGGGTGGCTTACCGACTTCTGGTCAGATCACGCTGTTCGACGGTCGCACCGGTGAACAATTCGAGCGCCAGGTAACCGTGGGTTACATGTACATGCTGAAATTGAACCACTTGGTTGATGACAAGATGCACGCCCGTTCTACCGGCTCTTACAGCCTGGTGACTCAGCAGCCGCTGGGTGGTAAGGCACAGTTCGGTGGACAGCGCTTCGGTGAGATGGAAGTGTGGGCACTGGAAGCATACGGTGCTGCATACACCCTGCAAGAAATGCTCACCGTTAAATCCGACGATGTTAACGGTCGAACCAAGATGTATAAAAACATCGTGGATGGTAACCACCAGATGGAACCAGGCATGCCGGAATCTTTCAACGTATTGCTGAAAGAAATCCGTTCGTTGGGTATCAACATCGAGCTGGAAGACGAATAAACCGTTTTCCAACCAGTGGTTATACAGGTGAGCGGCATGGGCCACTCACCTAACAGGTCTAACTCCGACAGGAGCCATTTCGTGAAAGACTTATTGAAATTTCTGAAAGCGCAAACCAAGACCGAAGAGTTTGATGCGATCAAAATTGCTCTGGCCTCCCCAGATATGATCCGTTCGTGGTCATTCGGGGAAGTAAAAAAGCCGGAAACTATTAACTACCGTACGTTCAAGCCTGAGCGTGACGGTCTTTTCTGTGCGCGTATTTTCGGGCCAGTAAAAGATTACGAATGTTTGTGTGGTAAATACAAGCGTTTGAAACACCGTGGTGTGATTTGTGAGAAATGTGGCGTTGAAGTGACCCAGACCAAAGTGCGTCGTGAACGTATGGGGCACATCGAGCTGGCATCTCCAACCGCTCACATCTGGTTCCTGAAATCTCTGCCATCCCGCATCGGTTTGTTGCTGGACATGCCTCTGCGCGACATTGAACGCGTACTGTATTTCGAATCCTATGTGGTTGTCGAAGGCGGCATGACCAACCTTGAGCGTAGCCAAATCCTGACCGAAGAGCAGTATCTGGATGCACTGGAAGAGTTCGGTGATGAATTTGATGCCAAAATGGGTGCGGAAGCGATCCAGGCATTGCTGAAAAGCATCGACTTGGAAAACGAATGTGAAACCTTGCGTGAAGAGCTGAACGAAACCAACTCTGAAACCAAGCGTAAGAAGCTGACCAAGCGTATTAAACTGCTGGAAGCCTTCATTCAGTCTGGTAACAAACCAGAGTGGATGGTTCTGACCGTTCTGCCCGTTCTGCCACCGGATCTGCGTCCACTGGTTCCACTGGATGGCGGCCGTTTCGCAACCTCAGACCTGAACGATCTGTATCGTCGCGTTATTAACCGTAACAACCGTCTGAAACGCCTGCTGGATCTGGCTGCGCCGGATATCATCGTACGTAACGAAAAACGTATGTTGCAGGAAGCGGTTGATGCGTTGCTGGACAACGGCCGTCGTGGTCGTGCGATCACTGGTTCCAACAAACGTCCTCTGAAATCCTTGGCAGACATGATCAAGGGTAAACAGGGTCGTTTCCGTCAGAACTTGCTGGGTAAACGTGTTGACTACTCAGGCCGTTCGGTAATTACCGTAGGTCCATACCTGCGTCTGCATCAGTGTGGTCTGCCTAAGAAGATGGCGCTGGAACTGTTCAAGCCATTCATTTACGGCAAGCTGGAACTGCGTGGTCTGGCGACGACCATCAAAGCAGCCAAGAAAATGGTTGAGCGTGAAGAAGCGGTTGTATGGGATATCCTGGATGAAGTCATCCGTGAGCACCCGGTTCTGCTGAACCGTGCACCAACCCTTCACCGTCTGGGTATTCAGGCTTTTGAACCGGTTCTGATCGAAGGTAAAGCCATTCAGTTGCACCCGCTGGTGTGTGCGGCGTATAACGCCGACTTCGATGGTGACCAGATGGCTGTTCACGTACCGTTGACACTGGAAGCTCAGTTGGAAGCGCGTGCGCTGATGATGTCTACCAACAACATCCTGTCTCCGGCGAGCGGTGAACCTATCATCGTTCCATCTCAGGACGTTGTATTGGGTCTGTACTACATGACCCGTGACTGTGTTAACGCGAAAGGCGAAGGCATGGTGCTGACCGGTCCTAAAGAAGCAGAGCGCGTTTACCGTGCTGGCCTGGCTTCTTTGCACGCCCGTGTCAAAGTTCGTATCACTGAAGAAGTGAGAGATGGCGAAGGCAATGTCACCGTTAATACCGGTCTGGTGGATACCACTATCGGTCGTGCCATCCTGTGGATGATCGTACCGCGAGGTCTGCCATATTCACTGATTAACCAGGCGCTGGGTAAAAAAGCCATTTCCAGAATGCTGAACACCTGTTACCGCATACTGGGGCTGAAACCCACCGTTATCTTAGCTGACCAGACCATGTATACCGGTTTTGCTTACGCTGCTCGTTCAGGGGTATCCGTAGGTATTGACGACATGGTGATCCCTGAGAAGAAAGAAGGCATCATCGCGGAAGCGGAAGCAGAAGTGGCCGAAATTCAGGAACAGTTCCAGTCAGGTCTGGTTACCGCGGGCGAACGCTATAACAAAGTTATCGATATCTGGGCAGCGGCGAACGAACGTGTTGCTAAGGCGATGATGGAAAACCTGTCTTCTGAAACCGTGATTAACCGTAACGGTGAAGAAGAACAGCAGGTTTCTTTCAACAACATCTTTATGATGGCCGACTCCGGTGCGCGTGGTTCTGCGGCTCAGATCCGTCAGTTGGCGGGTATGCGTGGTCTGATGGCAACGCCAGATGGCTCGATCATCGAAACCCCAATTACCGCGAACTTCCGTGAAGGTCTGAACGTACTCCAGTACTTCATCTCAACCCACGGTGCGCGTAAAGGTCTTGCGGATACCGCATTGAAAACGGCGAACTCCGGTTACCTGACCCGTCGTCTGGTTGACGTTGCCCAAGACTTGGTGGTGACGGAAGATGACTGTGGCACTCACGACGGTATCCTGATGACGCCGGTTATCGAGGGTGGTGACGTTAAAGAACCACTGCGTGAGCGTGTATTGGGTCGTGTGACGGCGGAAGACGTTCTGAAACCGGGTACAGCGGACATTCTGGTAACACGTAACACATTGCTGAACGAAAAATGGTGTGACCTGTTAGAAGAAAACTCCGTTGACAGCGTGAAAGTACGCTCCGTAGTCAGTTGTGAAACTGACTTTGGTGTTTGTGCGAACTGTTACGGTCGTGACCTGGCTCGTGGTCACCTGATCAACAAAGGTGAAGCGATTGGTGTTATCGCGGCACAGTCAATCGGTGAACCGGGTACACAGTTGACGATGCGTACGTTCCACATCGGTGGTGCGGCATCTCGTGCGGCAGCAGAATCCAGCATTCAGGTACGTAACAAAGGTCACCTGAAACTGACCAACGCAAAATTCGTAACGAATTCAACAGGCAAACTGGTTATTACCTCTCGTAATACCGAATTGCGCTTGATCGACGATTTCGGTCGTACCAAAGAGAGCTATAAAGTTCCTTACGGTTCGGTATTGGCGAAAGGTGATGGTGAAGTCGTGACCGGCGGTGAAACCGTTGCGAACTGGGATCCACATACCATGCCAGTCGTGAGTGAAGTCTCCGGTATTATCCAGTTCTACGACATGGTTGATGGTCAAACCATTACCCGTCAGACGGATGAACTGACCGGCCTGTCTTCACTGGTGGTTCTGGATAGTGCAGAGCGTACCGGCAGCGGTAAAGACCTGCGTCCGGCACTGAAAATCGTAGACGCCCAAGGTAACGACGTTCTGATCCCAGGTACAGATATGCCTGCTCAGTACTTCCTGCCGGGTAAAGCGATTGTTCAACTGGAAGATGGCATGTCCATCTCTGCGGGTGATACATTAGCGCGTATTCCTCAGGAATCTGGCGGTACTAAAGATATCACCGGTGGTCTGCCACGCGTTGCTGACCTGTTCGAAGCCCGTCGTCCGAAAGAGCCTGCTATCCTGGCAGAAATCAGCGGTATCGTTTCCTTCGGTAAAGAAACCAAAGGTAAACGCCGTCTGGTCATCAGCCCACTGGATGGTGGTGACGCTTACGAAGAGATGATCCCTAAATGGCGTCAGCTCAACGTGTTCGAAGGTGAGGTGGTTGAACGTGGTGACGTGATCTCCGATGGTCCAGAATCTCCACATGACATTCTGCGCCTGCGTGGAGTCCATGCGGTTGCTCGTTACATCACTAACGAAGTACAGGAAGTTTACCGTCTGCAAGGCGTTAAGATTAACGATAAACACATTGAAGTTATCGTTCGTCAGATGCTGCGTAAAGCGACTATCGCGAGTGCGGGTAGTTCTGAATTCCTCGAAGGTGAGCAGGTCGAATACGCACGCGTTAAAGTTGCAAACCGTAAGCTGGAGCAGGACGGTAAAGTTGCAGCTACCTTCCAGCGTGACCTGTTGGGTATCACCAAGGCATCACTGGCAACAGAATCCTTCATCTCTGCGGCGTCGTTCCAGGAAACAACCCGCGTTCTGACTGAAGCCGCTGTTGCAGGTAAACGTGATGAACTGCGTGGCCTGAAAGAGAACGTCATCGTGGGTCGTCTGATCCCTGCGGGTACAGGTTATGCTTACCATCAGGATCGCATCCGCCGCCGTCAAGAAAACGTCGTGGTTGAAGCACCACAAGTGAGTGTTGACGAAGCCACTGCAAACCTTGCTGAATTGCTGAATGCAGGTTTTGGTAGCAGCAGCGATAACGAGTAATATCGTGATGCGTAGATGCTATAGAGCTAAATACAGCTAATCGTGAAATGCCCTCTCTTGGTAGAGGGCATTTTTTATTGGATGGAAAATCAAAATGAGACGAATTGTTTATATTATTGCAATGATTTTCTCAGCACTTCTGATGTGTTTTTCCCATTCAGCTTTATCGCAATACCACGATTTTCCTCATTATCGTTACATGGAGATGACTAAAGACAGTGAAATTTATTCTTGGGTCGGCGAGCACGTCATCAAGGTAGCCGTATTAAAGAAAGGGCAAGCCTTTAAAATTATTGAAGAAGAGGAAGAGAGTGATTACTATGCGCTCCATTTTGGTAATGGTACAGGTTATGTAGCCAAAGGAAATTTAAAGGAAATTAAAAAATCGGCATTTCCCCGTGATCCTTTTAATATTCTTCATAAGGAAGTCTCCCAAAATTTGATGGTTTTTAAGGTGGCTCGAATTTATGGCACACCTGATACCGATAGCGAGCCCATTGCAATCTTAATGGAAAATCTCCGTTATCCGGTTTTAGACAAGTTACAAGATCATTCGCACCATACTTGGTACGAAATTAATTTGGGTGATCGATTGGGCTACATTAGTGATCGGGATGCTGAACTGGATAATGGCATTCCTTTGTTAACGTATCACCATATTCTTAACGATAATAAACATTTTCTACATACCTCGACGACGACATCTCTGACGGCCTTTCGTGAGCAGATGGCTTATTTGAAACGGGCAGGTTATACCACAATTTCATTATACGAATTGGAAGGTTACCTGAATGGTTACATTAACTTGCCGGCAAAAGTGGTTGGTTTAACCTTTGATGATGGGCTGAAATCCGTTTATCGTTATGCCTATCCCATTTTGCAAGAGAATGGTCAGAAAGCGACACTCTTTATTATTTCATCCAGAATTAAACGCCATCCACAGAAATGGAACCCTGACAGCCTGCAATTCCTGAGCCTGCCTGAATTATATGCCATGCAAGATGTATTTGATTTTCAGTCTCATACCCACTTCTTGCATCGTCTGGGAAAAAATAAACATCCAATACTATTGAGCCGATCATACCACACTATCCTGTATGATTTCGCCCGTTCCAGACGGGCACTATCACAATTTAATCCTCATGTGCTTTACCTTTCCTATCCTTTTGGTGGATATAATCCAAAGGCAATACAAGCGGCTAAACAAGCTGGATTTCATTTGGCTGTTACCACGGTACAGGGAAAAGTTAAGTTAGGCGATAATCCTTTTGCTTTGAAACGGTTATATCTAGTGCGGACAGATCCGATTGAAAAAATGGCGAAAATGATTGCTAACCAACCAGATTCAATGTTTTTGCAACCGATTGAGAATTGAATATAAGGTGTAAAATCATTTAGTCGATAAATCACAGTAGATCTTAACCTAATGTGATAATTTTTACTAAGGATGGAGATTATGGATTTCTTGGAGTTAATATTGGAAATTCCTTATGGTTTCATAAAATGTATTATCAAATTTTTTGCATGGATATTTAAGGTTGCCATGAAGGATATTGTTATTTCATTGCTCTCGTTTGGTATTTTATGCTGCATTATATTTTCATTCATAATTCCTAAATTTATTTTTAGTGTCTTGTTATTGTTGATGTTTATTTATTTGGTTTTTAAGTTTCGAGGGAAAATAAGAAGATATTTGAATAAGAAAGGCTTTTTATAGCCTATTTCGGTAGTACCATTTTTCTATACCCTATAAACTTTAAGTTGCGGCTCGTAAGATGAAAACCGCCTATTATCTCCCCGCAATGCGGGGGAGATAATAAATACATCTTGAAGTACGACGAGAATATGACTATTTGGCAAATCAATCTATTTTTTGTTTTTTATCATCTTGATAAACGTTTTCCGTGCAGTTGGGGAGCCAAGTCGTTCTGCTTCATCTAGCAGTTTTAATGCCTTATCAATATCACCGTGACTAATGGCTCTTGTGATAGCGTCATTGAAATATTGCTCAGTATCATTCAGCACAGGTTTCACTGGTGAGGCAGCCGATTGCGCGACATTAGCCGGCGTTGTTCTTACCGGCGATGTCGATATTGCTTGTATAGAACCGACTGTCACTGGCTTAGTTTCAGGTGAAGAAAACACCTGACCAATCAGGATATTGCCTGTATTGCTTTCTGATTGCACTTTTAACGTTAATGACCCTGTTTCTGTATGGCGAGCGACCGGATCGGGGATATTCGGCACGGAATTACCGATTCCTTTAGCATAAGCCTTAGCAGGATCGACCATTTGTGTTGACGTTTGTAAATCAGGACGGGTGGTATAAATGAGTAAATAAATTCGCTGTTGTCCCAATGCCGGAGTCAGCTTTAACACCCCCTCCAGCCTATCGGTCGACATAATACCGGGTTGTTGATAGCGAAAATAATGGCTTGGATAAAAAGCCGCAGGATGCAGTTGTTCATCAAATACCAAAACATTCGGCGAGTATACCTGCTTATCTTTTATCAAACTGGTCAGTGTGATTTCCAATGAACCTTGATTGGCGGGTAAAGCAAATGCGGCGATCGCCCCTTGGACATGACCATCATTAATTTGCTGCGACGAGCTATTAAGAACCATGGACTGCGTGCCATGGGTATTAATCGGCTGCCACTGTAATTTCTGCAAAGTTGACAGGGACAACGCTGGCGCGACAGCGTTGCTTGTTTCTATATCAATTGTTTCTATGCCAGATCCCGACTTATTCGTTATTGTGGTATCTGATGCGGCATAACTCACCGCCGGAATCACGTTGTAGAGCAGGGCGCTGAGACAAAGTGAAAGTAATTTCTTTTTCATTACCACCAAGCCTCAAATTGGGCACCAAACGTAAATTCATCGCTGTTCCCACGACTGAATTGCTGTGCTGATGTATCGCGGTAGGCAACGTCATTGCCATAACCCCATTTTTCATTCCATTTGGAGTAAGAAGTAAATAAACGGATAGCAGGACGTGACCAGATGCTGTCACCCGCTTGCCATTGTTGGGCCAGAGTGATCTTGTACTGATTATTGTTTGCCTTAGTCCGTTGTGACTTCACATTGTCATAACCTACTTCCAGTAAGGTACTCATTATCGGTGTCCACTTATACATTGGACGGACACCCACGGTGTACCATGTGTTGCCATTGTTATTGTCGAGGTCAATGTTTTGGTACATGGCAACATACATGAGATCCCATTTATTCGTGATACTAATGGCACCATGATCCAGAATGCGTAGCATATGTCCGTTATTGTATACATTAGCACCTTCGGCGCGCCCATTGCTGTTAGACGTCATGGCGTCAGTTGCGTACTGTAGGACAAATTTGTTGAAGCCACCCAGCAGGCTTTGGGTATGTTCGGCAGTCAGCATCACACCGTCTTTAGAGGCTTGTTTATCAAGCTGGTATCCTTTGCGTGTATTAGCACGTCCATAATCTATACCAAATTCCAGTGTGCCGCCGGTATTGACAGGTAAGTTGGCTAGCCGTATATCGAAAACATCATTTGAGGTTGATTTAACTTTTTTATCGGATTGATCGGCAATCCACCCATGCGAACCGCCTTCTTCTGTATTACGGGTGACCGCGAAGGAAAGTTTACCAAAACCAAGATCGACATTTTCCAAGCCTGCGCCGGGACCAGAGATATCCCAGTAATAGAAATCGATCATATGTACATCGTGGCGCTGATAGAAACGTTTACCCGCCCACAGGGTTGAGCCTGGCAACCAATCAAGGACATTGGTGGCTTTCACATTAACTTCACGAAAACCAGGTTTGGTATCTTCCCAGTCTTTTTGCTGACTGACGGAGTAGGCTAAATTGGTATCAAAATAGAAACTTTTATCACCTTCTTTCCATAACTCTTGCCCCAGCTTAAGTTCGGCGTAGGTTTCACATTCGTTGCCGAGACGGTATTTACTCGGTGCACCAGTGACTTTGGCACAGTTTTGCTCACCGCCACTCCCTGTCCAGCCAATGCCTGAACGGGCATAGCCGTGGAAGTCAACAGCAAGAGCTTGCATAGATAATAAACCAGTTAGCATAGCCAATGAGAGAGACAATATACGCATAATGATTCTCCTGTTATTTTTTTATGGCCGCGGATCTAAACTCCGGGTTCTTTATGTAAACGTTGACATGCAGTGCCATCTTCACGGAAAAGATGACATCGGTGAGGCGCTAATCCGATAGTAAAATCGGCTCCTTCTTTTACGAGAACAATATCAGGTTGGCGGTAAACTAAATTTTGGTGAATGGCAGGTATGCGGATGTGAATTTGGGTTTCGTTCCCCAGTTGTTCCACGATCTGTACTGTCCCGTCTAACGTAACATCGGCTACATCATTAGGCAAAAGATGTTCAGGGCGAATTCCCAAAGATACATTACTACCCACAGTTAGCCCTTGACTTTCAACGGGTAACCAAACGGGCTGACCGTTAGGCAGGATGATTTGTACTTGATCGACCGCAATCGCTGAGACTTTGACTGGCAGAAAATTCATTTTCGGTGAACCAATAAAACCCGCAACAAAGCGATTGGCAGGATAATGATAAATTTCAAGTGGTTTACCAACCTGAGCAATATTGCCCCCATCCAAAACAACAATCTTATCTGCCAGAGTCATGGCTTCGGTTTGATCATGAGTGACATAGACCATCGTACGTTGAAGCCGCTTGTGTAGGCGTGAAATTTCAATTCTCATCTGTACACGCAGGGCGGCATCCAGATTGGAAAGTGGCTCATCCAGCAGAAAGATATTGGGTTCAGCAACGAGGGTTCGGCCAATGGCGACTCGCTGACGCTGACCACCGGACAGGGCCTTGGGACGGCGATCCAGTAGATGGGCAAGCTGGAGAGTTTCTGCAACTTGTTGTACCCGCTTTTGGATATCGCTTTTTTTGACACCCGCCAGCTTCATACCGAATGACATATTGTCGGCAACAGAGAGGTGGGGATATAGCGCATAAGATTGAAAAACCATGCCGACACTGCGTTTGGCGGGTGGAACATCATTTATTCGCTTGCCATCTATCAGTAAATCACCGGATGTGATGTCTTCTAATCCTGCGATCATCCTCAGCAGCGTCGATTTCCCACATCCTGACGGACCGACAAATACGACAAATTCTCCTTCCTGAATCTCAAGATTAAGATCTTTGGAGATGACCGTTTCACCATATGATTTAGATACATTGCGGAATGTAACGCTGGACATTTGTTCCCTCCCTCGGATTTGCCACCTCAGTTTTCTGCTCGTTTCCTGTTCGTCTTTGTTTCCTGCTTGCCGTTGCGAGAAACGTCGTCACGAGAAACTTAGTGAAAAACTGATGGCTGGATTGTGGATAAAATAACAGGCACAAGAATCCTCCATACCAGAATTTTTGATGGTGGAGGAGTCAGGAGGACGAGCTTAATGTGATTGAGAAGGGAGGAATAAAATTGACAGGTAAGATGTGACTTAAATCCCAAAAAAGGATGCTGTATTGGTGTTAACGCTATGATTTTAATTATTTTTGTAAGCTGGTTCACACTCATGCAGTATGAGGCGTAGAACGGGGGAGGATGAGTCTTTTTTACATTGATTGCACACTGGTGCCATTTTATCGCGATGTAATAAAGATAATTACCTTGAACTAACAAATGAAAAAGGCGGAATGATGACCAAGAAAATTTTAAAAGTGGGGGGTCGCACCCTGATGCTTTCCGTTTTAACAACCTGTGTATTGTCTGCTTCGGCTTTCGCGAAGCCGGAAGAAGGAAAGTTGGTAATCTGGATTAATGGTGATAAAGGCTATAACGGGTTGGCACAGGTTGGTGAAAAGTTTGCAAAAGAAACGGGAATTCCTGTCACTGTTGAACATCCTGACAAACTGGAGGAAAAATATACCCAAATTGCAGCCAGTGGCGATGGTCCGGATATTATTTTCTGGGCACACGACCGCTTTGGTGGCTATGCTCAATCAGGGTTAGTCGCTGAAATCACGCCTGATAAGTCGTTTATTGACAAGCTATTTCCCTTTACATGGGATGCCGTTCGCTATGACGGGAAATTGGTAGGATATCCGATCGCAGTTGAAGCCCTTTCTCTTATCTACAATAAAGACTTGATTAAATCTCCTCCTAAAACTTGGGAAGAAATCCCTGCCCTGGATAATGAGCTGAAAAAGCAAAATAAAAGCGCAATTATGTTCAATTTGCAGGAACCGTATTTCACTTGGCCCCTGATTGCTGCTGATGGCGGGTATGCCTTCAAGGCAGAAAACGGGAGTTATAATGTTAAAGATAGCGGAGTGAATAATGTCGGCTCTAAGGCAGGAATGAAATTTCTGGTTGATTTAGTCAAAAACAAACATCTCAATGCGGATATCGATTATTCCATCGCCGAAGCTGCCTTTAATACAGGCAAAACCGCAATGACGATTAATGGTCCTTGGGCATGGGCAAATGTAGATAAAAGTAAAATTAATTATGGCGTTACCCAATTGCCAACTTTTAAGGGAAAACCCTCTAAACCTTTTGTTGGCATTTTAACTGCGGGAATTAATGCGGCCAGTCCTAATAAAGAGTTAGCAAAAGAGTTTTTGGAAAATTACCTGCTGACTAATGAAGGATTGGCAATGATGGATAAAGATAAGCCGTTGGGCGCGGTGGCTTTGAAATCCTATCAGTCGATCCTGGAAAAAGACCCACGAATTGCGGCTACGATGGCGAATGCTCAAAACGGTGAAATTATGCCAAATATTTCCCAAATGAGTAGCTTCTGGTACGCAATGCGTAGTGCTGTTCTTAACTCGGTCAGTGGGCGTCAGGCGGTAGATGCGGCTCTTGATGATGCTGAAGCGAGAATGACAAAATAAATGAATGACAGGCTCCTGATCCTCAGGAGCCTTAACACCTTATTGTGATAGGTTTTGGATAATCACAATGGTTGGTAACAGGACGTGCAAGATGTCAGCGACATTAAAAAAAGCAAAATGGTGGCAGCATCCTGCCCTGAAATGGTTTGCTATAGGGTTTTGCCTACTTTTTACAGGTTATTTGGTTGTACTAATGTATGCTCAGGGAGAATACCTGTTTGCTATGTTAACACTGGTATTACTGGGAAGCGGCATCTATGTTTTTTCCAACCGGAAGGCGTATGTCTGGCGCTATACCTACCCTGGAATTGCTGGAATAGGGTTGTTTATCCTGTTTCCGCTTATTTGCACGATTGCTATCGCTTTTACCAATTATAGCAGTACTAACCAATTGACGTTTGAACGTGCGCAAACGGTATTAATGAGCCGCCACTACCAGACGGGGGAGCCATTTAATTTCAAACTTTATCCTGTCTCTGAACAGTGGGTTTTGGCACTCAGTGTGCCTGATAGTAATCACTTATTGATATCTGAGCCTTTTTTTCTCGCGGGAACGGAAGAAATTGTCCTGCCTCTCCATACACAGGAACAACAGCTTGAAGGCGATGCCGCGGCATTGCGCACCATTACTCAACATCGGCAAACATTGAATCAATTGGTAGCCGTTCTTCCTGATGGTCGTAAACTGAGAATGAGTTCCTTGCGTCAGTTCTCAGCGATAAACCCGCTTTATGCCCTTGATACAGATGGGATTACATTGACCAATAGCCAAACTGGCATACAATATCGACCGAATATGGATACTGGGTTCTATCAATCCATTAATGCGGAAGGGGAATGGGCTAAAGAAACACTAAGCCCTGGATTCACGGTTTCTATTGGCTGGAAAAATTTCCTGCGGGTAATGCAGGATGAGGGTATTCAAAAACCTTTTCTGTCTATTTTTATCTGGACAGTGGTTTTTTCTCTGTTAACAGTGGTACTGACAGTTGCTCTGGGGATGATTCTCGCTTGCGTTGTACAGTGGGAAGCACTTAAGGGACGAGCGATTTACCGAGTATTGCTTATCTTGCCTTATGCTGTTCCTTCATTTATCTCCATCCTGATTTTCAAAGGATTATTCAATCAAAGTTTTGGTGAAATTAATCTGGTACTCAATGGGCTGTTTGGTCTTAAACCGGATTGGTTTACAGATCCGACCCTAGCCCGAACCATGCTGATTATTGTCAATACGTGGTTGGGTTATCCCTATATGATGATTCTTTGCATGGGGCTGTTGAAATCTATTCCTGATGATCTTTATGAGGCATCGGCACTTGATGGTGCAGGTCCGTGGCAGAATTTCACCAAAATTACGTTTCCGTCATTGATTAGGCCATTGACGCCGTTGATGATTGCCAGCTTTGCTTTCAATTTTAATAACTTTGTCCTGATTCAACTGCTAACCAACGGTAAACCTGATCATATTGGTACAACGACACCCGCGGGTCATACCGATCTTTTGGTGAGCTATACCTATCGTATTGCTTTTGAAGGTGGGGGTGGGCAGGAATTTGGTCTGGCGGCTGCCATTGCAACATTGATTTTCTTGTTGGTAGGTGCACTAGCTGTCATCAATTTGAAAACCACCCGCATGAAATTTGATTAAGGAGAAAGGAAGATGGCGATGGTACAACCTAAATCGCAACGATGGCGGGTATGGGGAACACATATATTCATGCTGGCTTTTATTGGCCTGATTTTGTTTCCTCTGCTGATGGTAATTGCTATCTCTTTGCGTCCGGGTAATTTTGCTACGGGTAACCTGATCCCAGATACTATTTCATGGGAACACTGGAAGCTGGCATTGGGTTATCGTGTCGAATCTTCTGATGGACATGTCGTACTCCCACCATTTCCGGTCATGCAGTGGCTTTGGAACTCGGTAAAGGTTGCTTTCATTACTGCCACTGGCATTGTGGCATTATCAACGACATGTGCTTATGCGTTTGCCCGTATGCGTTTTCGTGGAAAAGGCACTTTACTCAAAGGAATGTTGATTTTTCAGATGTTCCCGCCGGTACTTTCTCTGGTGGCACTGTATGCCTTGTTTGATCGATTAGGCGAATATATTCCTTTCCTTGGCCTCAATACCCACGGCGGTGTGATTTTTGCCTATCTGGGCGGAATTGCTTTACATGTATGGACGATAAAAGGCTATTTCGAAACGATAGATCGCTCTCTGGAAGAAGCCGCCATGCTGGATGGCGCGACATCGTGGCAAATTTTCCGTTTGATACTGCTGCCGCTCTCTGTGCCTATATTAGCTGTGGTATTTATTCTGTCGTTTATTGGTGTGATTACCGAAGTCCCTGTTGCATCTCTGCTATTACGTGATGTGGACAATTACACGTTAGCTGTCGGAATGCAGCAATATCTTCACCCACAGAATTATCTCTGGGGCGATTTTGCCGCTGCGGCTGTTCTTTCTGCCATTCCTATCACGTTGATTTTCTTACTGGCTCAACGTTGGTTGGTGGGTGGATTGACATCGGGAGGTGTGAAAGGTTGATCCTCTTCCCAATCATATAGCCACATGATTGGGGGGTATTTTTCTTTATCTCCCCGCGTCGCGGGGAGATCATCAATGTATCTTGAAGTATGACGAGTATGCCGGTGGTTCAGTCAGTGATAAAAAGCTATCAACCCTGTTTTCGGCATTCGCCAACGGTTTGTAACAACTGGTTGATATGGGCGTCTGCAAACATCGTTTCCAATGTGGTAGAAAGTTTTCGTCGCCAGTTAGGATATTCCTCTGTTGTGCCAGGGATATTGACGGGGCGTTCCATATCCAGCCAATCTTCAGGTTGTAATCCCAATAAAGCACTAGAACTATGGGCTATGTAACGATGTATGCTTTGATTTATCGCGTTTGACATCAGAAGTTCAGGTTGTGCCGCTTGCAATGAAGAAAGAGTATCTGGCTTGAGCCATTCTTTTGATAAATAGCCGTGACGCTTTAGACTGGTGAGTAATGCTTGCTTGCTGCGTTTGCGTTCCGCATATAAATCGGCAAGAAGCGCTTTATCAGGGTATAAGCCGATGTCTTCCCCTAAGGTGAGATCTTTATTTTGCCAGAATCCACGTAAGGTAGGTAAGTCATGGGTCGTAATCGTTGCCATTGCTTGCGCGGGATATTCATCGGGAGAACGGTATTCACCTTGCTGATCGCGTTCAAAATAAAATACTTTATAGGAATAAACACCGCTATCTCGTAATTTACCCACAATTTCTTCCGGTACAATGCCTAAATCTTCGCCTATCACTAAGCAATGATTGCGCTGGCTTTCCAATGCCAATATCGCTAACAGATCGTCAACCGGATAATGAACATAAACGCCTTTATCGGCTGTTTCTCCTTGTGGTATCCACCAGAGCCTGAGTAACGACATGACATGATCGATACGCAATGCACCGCAATGGCGCATGTTGCTGCGCAGTAATTCGATGAAAGGTTGATAGGCTTGGGCTTTTAATACATGGGGATTCATTGGCGGAAGTCCCCAGTTTTGCCCCAGTGGTCCCAGAATATCAGGGGGCGCGCCTACAGAGGCTTTGGTGCAATAGATACTTCGGTTACACCAGGTTTCTGACCCTCCTTGTGCGACACCGACGGCCAGATCACGGTAAATGCCAATCGGCATGTGATGGGTTTGGCTGGTCGTGAAGCATTCGGCAAGCTGAGTGTCAGCCAGCCATTGCAACCAAAGGAAAAACGCTATCTCTTGTGGGTGTGAATGACAGAATGCTTTAACCGTGTCGCTCTCAGGTTCACGGTATTCTTCCGGCCATACAGGCCAACCCCAATAAGCCCTGTTTTCCCTATATAGCTTATGGTGTAGGGCATCATAAGCCGCTTGAGAATAAAGGTTTTTGCCGCCTTGGGTGACAAATTGTTGGAAAGCGATTTGTTGCGGATCATCGCCAGACCGGCGCTTGAATTGCGGATAAGCCAGCCGCAATGCCGCCATTTTTAGCGTCATGACTGCGGTGTAATCGACCCATTCGGTTTGGCGGGCTTGCTGGAGTTCGAGCTGTGTTTCCGTTGAGTGCCACCACGCTTGTGCTTCAGCGCTATCATTAAAATCTTCTACCTGATTGACGGCAATATAAATGATATTGAGCCAGTGGCGGGAAGATGGACTGTAAGGGCTGGCATTTTCAGGCATGGCAGGATATATGGCATGAAGAGGATTCAGGCCAATAAAAGCACCGCCACTCTGTGCCAGTTCTTGCAGCATATATTTCAGATCGCCGAAATCGCCAATTCCCCAGTTATTTTCTGAGCGGAGGGTATAAAGTTGAACGCAGGCGCCCCAAAGTTTTTCTCCACGTGTTATGGCATCAGGTTCGTAACAACGTTTTGGAGCAACAATCAGTTGCATGGAGGACTGCCGAGAGTCAGTGTTCGCGATTAAATCCAGTGTGTGATATCCCAAGGGGAGGTCGGTTGGCAAAGTCAGTTGATGCTGGCAGCGACCATGAAGTATTTCCCCTTGCTCAGTCTGTATCTGCCACTGGTAATAATTTGAGTTCTCCAAAGGCAACGTCGCCATTTGCCCCTGGATAACCACTTTAACATTCGGTAAAGAGGAAGTCTGTAGATGAGGAACCGGCCTCCCGACCGGTATATCTGCACTCATGGCTTCCAGTATTCGATGCCTGATTTCAGCAGGGATCGCCTGGGGTTTTCCATAGGCATTAATGTATTCGCTGGCAATGCCGGCCTCAGTTGCCAAATCATTGAGGCATGTCTTTTCCATACTCAATCCCTATTTAGTTCGCCAGATGCGTTGTTGATAATCCTGAATGGTGCGGTCAGAACTAAAATTCCCCATTCGAGCGGTATTGAGTACAGTACTGCGCGTCCAGCCTTCAGCGTCGCGATAGCGAGAGTCAATTTTCTGATGGGCGTGGCAGTAAGCGGCAAAATCTGCCAAAACTAAATAAGGGTCACCACCGTCAGTCAGGCTATGTAACAAGAGATCAAAGGCGTGCGTGTCTCCGTGACTAAATTCACCTTTGGCGAGGGAGTCAAGGATCTCTTTGAGATGACGATTCTGTTGAAGGACATGTTGTGGATTGTAGCCACTGCTCAGTAACGCCTTAGCTTCTTCCACGGTCTTGCCGAAGATAAAGATATGGTCGTTGCCAACTTGTTCGGCGATTTCGACATTCGCACCATCCAGCGTTCCGATGGTTAATGCGCCGTTTAAGGCCAATTTCATATTACCTGTCCCAGAGGCTTCCTTGCCCGCAGTAGAGATTTGTTCCGACACATCGGCCGCCGGTATCATCAGTTCCGCTGCGGACACATTGTAATCGGGGATAAAAGCAATTTTGATGCGATCACGGACTATCGGGTCATGATTGATCTTGTCGGCGGCATGATTGATAGCAGCGATGATATTTTTCGCCAGATAGTAGCCGGGAGCCGCTTTGGCGCCGAATAAGAAAACACGGGGATGGATATCCAAAGCCGGATTTTCCTGAATTTGCCGATAGAGCGACAAGATATGAAGCAGGTTCAGATGCTGACGTTTGTATTCATGCAGACGTTTTATCTGGATATCGAAAATCGCATGGGGATCAATCCTGAGTCCCATAACCTTATTGACATAGTTGGACAGGCGAATTTTATTGTCTTGTTTAACGGCTCGATAGGTTTCACGGAAGGCAGCATCGTCGGCGTAAGGTTCGAGTTGTTGCAGGACAGCAAGATTATTCACCCATTCATGATCTAATGTTTGGTCAATTAATGAAGAAAGTGCGGGGTTACACTGTTTCAACCAACGACGTGGGGTTACACCATTAGTCACGTTGTGGAATTTGGTTGGCCACAATTGATGATATTCAGGGAACAGATCTGTCACGATCAACGAGGAGTGCAGGGCTGCCACCCCGTTGACGGCAAAGCAGGCGACAACACAAAGGTTAGCCATTCTGACTTGGTTGTCATGGATAACCGCTAATTTTTCCCAAACTTGTTGGTTATCAGGCCAGATTTGATCCACAGTTTTTTTAAAGCGCCGGTTGATTTCCTGAATGATGCGGTGATGACGTGGCAGAAGCTCACCCATCAGTTGTTCATCCCAACGTTCTAAGCCCTCCGGTAGCAAGGTATGGTTGGTATAGGCGAACGTTTTTTCTGTGATTTCCCATGCGGCTTCCCAACTTAACAGGTGCTCATCAAGCAGAAGACGCATCATTTCAGGGATCGCGATGGTGGGATGGGTGTCGTTAAGCTGGATAACTTCGTATTGCGCGAGTTCTTCAAGTTTTCGCCCTGCTTGTTGGTGGCGGCGCAGAATATCTGCCACGGCACAGGCACACTGAAAATATTGTTGCATTAGGCGCAGGCGTTTACCGGCCTGATGATTATCATTCGGGTAAAGCACTTTGGTCAGGCTGGCAGCGTCAATGCCTTGCTGCTCAGCGTGCAGGAACTGCCCATCATTGAACAGTGACAGGTCAAAGGGGCTATCGTAGGTTGCTTGCCACAGGCGCAGTGGTTGCGTCACGCCATTGTGATAGCCAAGCACAGGTAAATCCCATGCTTCACCAATCAGGGTGAAGGCGGGCGCCCAAGTTTCATAACCCTCGGCCGTGGTCACGATTTCGCCGCCAAAATTGACGCTCACTTTTAATTGTGCGTTGTGGCGAAACCACGGATAGGACGCGCGTCCCCAATCATCGGGTGCTTCAATTTGTTGGCCCTGTTTAAACGATTGGCGAAAGAGTCCATATTGATAATTGAGGCCATATCCCGTAGCGGGTTGATTAATTGTCGCCATTGAATCGAGAAAACAGGCTGCTAATCTGCCCAACCCGCCATTGCCCAATGCAGGATCAGTTTCTTCTTCCAGCAAGTCACTCAGAACAAGGCCATCTTCTGCCAGATAAGACTGAATATCGTCATACCAGCCAAGATTCAATAAGTTATTGGCTGTCAGTCGGCCTATCAGAAATTCCATCGAAATATAGTTCACATGACGTTGGTGGTCAGGAGATGGATTGGCATCGTTTTGCTGAGTGGAGGGGGGAAGTAATTCAGATACGGCTGCACTAATAGCCTGCCACCACTGATGTGATGTCATTTCCTGAGCTGAGTTGAGGCCAAAAGATTGCCACTGGCGTGTGAGAGCAGCCTGAAATAAGGCTTTATTGAGTGTCGGGTTTTTATTTAATGTGGATAGTTCCATGATGTCGCATCCTGTCACTAGCTGAGGAAAATTGGGGGAATTATTTAAAGGGATATGCTGAAGGTTAGTTGCAAGGGAAACATCATCCCGTGAAAATATTCGCAGGGAGGAGTATCAGGGCGTAGCGATTTCTTTCGAGCTTTTCCGCAATTTCATTAGAGAAATAGAAAGGTTGCAACCCAAGAATGTGACAAGGTGCAATTTAACACAATGAAATTAATCAACTTGTTTGCAAAAAATGGGCGTTTCTCTACATTTGGTGGTTATTAATGAATGAGAATGGTGTTCATCGCGAATGATAATGATATTCATAGCAAATGGTGTTCATAGCAAACGGTGTAAGTGACTTAATCGTGTCAGACAAAATTCAGGTATCGGTTTTATTCATTGCTTTTATTGATTGCTTATGAGGGGAGAAAATTAATGCTTATCCCATCGAAACTCAGTCGCCCTTTGCGACTCAATAATATGGTCATACGGGAACGTCTGTTAGAAAAGTTCAATGCAATACAGAATTATCGGTTGGTATTGATAACCAGTCCCGCAGGGTACGGTAAAACGACGTTGATGTCACAATGGGCGGCCGAGCAGGCGCATCTGGGCTGGTATTCTCTTGATGATAGTGACAATCAGCCAGAGCGTTTTGCCAGCTATTTGATTGCCGCTGTTCAGCAGGCAACGCAGGGATATTGTGTGAAAAGTGAGGTACTGGCCCAGAAACACCAATATGCCAATTTACCTGCCCTGTTTGCGCAACTGTTTATTGAGCTTAGCGAATGGCAGCAACCGATTTTTCTGGTCATCGATGATTATCACCTGATTGTCAATGAACTTATTCATGAAGCCATGCGCTTTTTCCTCCGCCATCAACCTGAAAATTTGACCTTAGTGGTTTTATCACGCCACTTGCCCTCGTTGGGCATTGCCAACCTGCGCGTACGTGAACAGTTATTGGAGATTGATAGCCAGCAACTGGCTTTTGATTATCAGGAAACCGAGCGATTTTTCGCCAAGCGATTAATGAGCCCATTGGATGCTGAACACTGTAAACAGTTATGCAATGATGTTGCGGGGTGGGCAACAGCCTTGCAACTGATTGCCCTTTCTGCCCGCCAATCGGGTAATACAACCGAAATGTCAGCCAAGCGCCTTGCAGGGATTAATGCCAGCCATCTTGCGGATTATCTTGTGGATGAGGTGTTAAATCGGGTGGATCAGGCGACGCGGGATTTTTTGCTGCACAGTTCTATTCTGCGTTCCATGAATGACGGGCTGATTGTTTGCCTGACGGGAGAGGAAAATGGTCAGCAGCGCTTGGAAGACATTGAACGTCAGGGGTTGTTTATTCAACGGATGGACGATTCCGGTGAATGGTTCTGCTTTCATCCTTTGTTTGCTTCATTTCTGCGCCAGCGTTGCCAATGGGAAATGGCAGCTAAATTACCTGCATTACATAGGGCCGCCGTGAAAGGCTGGCTGATGCAGGGGTATCCGGGGGAAGCTATCCATCACGCCCTCGCCGCAGGAGATACTATTTTGTTGCGGGATATTTTGCTGCAACATGCCTGGGAGTTGTTTAACCACAGCAAATTATCCCTATTGGGAGAGTGCATGAATGCACTGCCGTATGAACACCTGTTGGAAAGCCCGCGCTTGGTACTGTTGCAAGCGTGGCTGGCACAAAGCCAGCATCGCTACTATGAGGTGAATGCGTTATTGAATCAGGCAGAGCAATCACTACAACAGAAGCAAATCCCCATTGAGCCGGAGTTGCTGGCAGAGTTTGATGCCCTGCGAGCACAAGTGGCGATGAATGATGGGCGTCCGGCTGATGCTGATGCGTTGGCGGAAAAGGCGCTGGCGGCGCTTTTGCCTGACAATCAATATGGGCGCATTGTGGCGATGTCAGTGAAAGGGGAAGTCTTGCACTGCAATGGTAAGTTGGCTGAGGCATTGGCATTAATGAAGCAAACGGAGCAACTCGCCCGCCTTTGTCATGTTTATCACTATGCTTTGTGGGCGTTGTTGCAACAAAGTGAAATTTTACTGGCACAAGGTTATTTGCAGGCGGCTTATGATACCCAGACCCATGCTTTTGATTTGATTCGGGAGCAGCATCTGGAGCAGTTACCGATGCATGAGTTTCTGCTGAGAATTCGTTCACAACTTTTGTGGTGTTGGGCTCGTATTGATGAGTCAGAAGAAGCCGCCCGCCTGGGGTTAGATGTGTTGGCTAATTATCAGCCACAACAGCAATTACAATGCCTTACCCAATTGGCGAAATGTTCTTTGGTTCGGGGGGATATTGATAACGCTCGCCGTTATTTGACCCGCTGTGAAAATTTACTGAGTAATGGGCAATATCACCGCGATTGGCGGACGAATACGGACAAGTTGCGGGTCATTATTTGGCAGACTTTGGAAGATAGCAGTTCCTTGGCTCAATGGCTGGCACAGGCAGAACGGCCAGAAAGTTTTTGTAACCACTTCAATCAAAATCAATGGCGAAATATTGCACGAGTCAAAATCTCACTGGGTCAGTATGAGGAAGCGGGATCTATCTTGGAAAAATTGAATGAATATGCAAGAAGACTGGCATTGGTCAGCGACTTGAATCGGAATCTGCTGCTGTGTAATTTGCTTTATTGGCAGCTTGGGCGCAAGGCGCAGGCGCAGGATGTTTTGATGGAAGCCTTGAATTTGGCTAACCAGACAGGGTTTATCAGCCATTTTGTGATTGAGGGTGAGTTGATGGCCTTGCAATTGCGTCAGCTTATCCAACTCAATATCTTGCCTGAGATGGAACAGCACCGGGCTCAACGTATTCTCCGGGAAATCAACCGGCAGCACCGACATAAATTTGCCCATTTTGACGAAACTTTTGTAGAACAACTGCTCACTCATCCTGATGTGCCTGAGCTTATCCGCAACAGTCCACTCACTCAACGTGAATGGCAGGTGTTGGGGCTGATTTATTCTGGTTACAGTAACGATCAAATTGCGGCCGAATTAGATGTTGCTGCGACCACGATCAAAACCCATATCCGTAATTTATATCAGAAAATGGGGATTACCCACCGACAGGATGCTATTCGTCAGGCGCAAAAATTAATGCAAATGATGGGATTGGGGGTTTAGTTATTATTTCTAAATGCGATTTATTTAGCATTTAATATGATTAATGAATATTAATAAACAAATATATGATTTTTCAGATATAAATTAAATTTTAAATTTGCTTAATATTTTTTATGGCATTTGTGTGATCGAAATAAAATTTTAATGTGCTTAATCTAGTCTCATCACAGTAGATATGTTTTTCGTTGTGCATGTAACTCTTTGTTTAATATAACTAATAGTGGTGAGTAATATGGAAGATAGAAACGATCTTGAAAGCATGCTTTCCCGCTTTATTGGTCATGGCCCTTATTTGATTATTGATGGTGAAAAGTATATTGACGCGGCATCAGGCACGTTTAATTTGCCGCTCGGCTATACCAATGATCGGATTGCAGAAAAACTCAAACAACAGATTGATAGATGTACCCATTTGAGTTCGGCTTATACACGGGAAATGTCACAATATATTTTGCGTAAATTAGTTAAATATACCCCTGAAGGTGTCGATCGTATCTGGCTGCGCGATGTTTCTGGATCGGGGGCGGTTGAATGTGCTATCCGCATAGCGCAAAAAGCGACAGGGCGCTCAGGCGTGATTTCGCTCTTTCTTGCCCATCATGGACAATCTCTTGCAACCGCTCAGATTTCGGGTAACGCATTCAGAATTAAAGACTTCCATATCAATATTGATGGATCGATAAAAATTCCTACGCCAGCCAGCGTCCTGTCAGGGCAACCACAACCGAGTGAGGAGCAGTTTGTCGATCTGGAGCAGTTTATTCAATTAGGATCGAATGATAATTTCGCATGTCTGATTATTGAACCGATTCAGGGGAATGGCGGAAACACCGTTTTCCCGGTGGCTTTCTACCGCAAGATCAGGGAAATTTGCCGCCAGCATGGCATTATCATTATCGCGGATGAAGTCCAGACCGGTTTTGGCCGTACAGGAACATTCTTCGCATCAACGGGTTATGCCAAAGAACTGGAGCCAGATATCATTGTCTTCGCCAAAGGAGCGGGCGGTATGGGCATTCCCACGGGTGGGGTATTAATGCGTCACTCACTGGATATATTGGAATCATTTGAACACTCCAGTACCTCTGGTGCCAATCCGCTCTCATTGGTCGCCCTCAACGAAATCATCGATATTATTGAAGATGATCACGTTTTAGAAAATGTGCAACAAAATGAAGCTTACTTGCGCGAGGGTTTGCTGAAATTACAGCGTCAATATCCAG
This sequence comes from Xenorhabdus sp. PR6a, assembly GCF_028599065.1. Lineage (NCBI taxonomy): Bacteria > Pseudomonadati > Pseudomonadota > Gammaproteobacteria > Enterobacterales > Morganellaceae > Xenorhabdus > Xenorhabdus sp. PR6a. The sequence goes on from NZ_JAQRFJ010000039.1 coordinate 31,300, forward strand.
AGATCACGGGAGTGAGAGGGGTGGGGTATATGTATGGCTTTGACACCCTCTCCCCAGATTTTGCCGCACAGGTGATTGCGACTGCCAACCGCCATCACTTGATCGTGCGTGGTTCCCGCTATGGTAAAGGAAGGGCAGTTAAAGTTCGCCCGCCGCTGATTTGTACCCAGGAACATTTGGCAGAAATCCTGCATAAACTGGATCTGACTTTCTCAGAATTAACAACGGTCGCACAGGCGCGCAAGGAGGCGGTATCATGCTAGCACTTAAATATCATCAAACTTGGGATGTTGAAATTCAGCAGGTTGAAACCTTGTCTTGTATTGAGCCTGACGATGTTGTTGTTGATATTGCCGTGTGTGGGATTTGTGGCACGGATGTGGGCATTATCACGGGGGCTTACCCTGTCGCCGTTCCCGGCACCACGTTGGGTCATGAAACCACGGGCGTAGTATCTCAAGTTGGCAGCGGAATGACGCAGTTTCAGGTGGGCGATCGTGTGGTTGTCAACCCGACTTACTTTTGTGGCCATTGCCGGATGTGCCAGACGGGAAGTCCCAACCATTGTGAGAGAAAATTGGGAACGGAAGCCGGCGTTTCCTATGATGGCGCGTTTGCAGGTCAATATTTGGCAAAAGAAAATTTGCTTATCAGGCTGGATGATCATGTCAGTATGGAGGAAGCCTCGCTGACTGAACCACTCAGTTGCACTTTAACCGGGGTGGATAAGCTGGGGATCACGCATACTAATATTCGTGCGGCAGTGGCAGGAGCCGGCCCGATGGGGATGTTGTACATTTGGGCGCTGTATGAGCGGGGCGTGAAAGCCTTTATGGTCGAGAAGAATGAGAACCGGATTCAGTTTGCAAGAAATAATTTGCCACCTGAATGCCCGTTATATTCTGACTTTGATGAAGCACTGATTCAGGAATACGGCAATCCCTCGGCTCGGATTGATTTGTGTGTGGATACGACGGGGCAGTTGACTGAATATATTTTTGACCATCTGGCACCGGGTGGGAAGTTGCTGAATGTTGCCTTGAAAGACAAACATGCCAATTTGGATATCATGAAAATTGCCGATAAAAGTCTTTCGGTGATAGGTTCCATCGATTCGCTGAATAACAGTTTTGAACGTGCCTACGCCATGATCCGCGATGGCGTTATTCCGGTGAAACGTTTTATCAGCCAGATCTTTGATTTCAAGGATTATCAACAGGCTTTTCTGACGGTCGGTTGTGATATTGCATCGAAAACCCAAGTTCCTCTCACGACACCAAACTGTAAGGTATTGATTCGTATTTCTGACCTAAAATAATCAATTGTTTTGAAGGACGGTTTCGATGAACAGATGCCATGTTATTTTTGATATCGACGGCGTTATTGTCGATAGTGAGCAACTGCATTTTGACGTATTGCTTGATGTATTAGGTGAGTTGGGAGAGCAGGCACCAGCTAAAATAAGTGATATCCAACCTCAGCAATTGATTGGCCTGAGTCTGGCGGAAACGTTGGATGAGGTTGGCCTTCCTCCCTCAATGCAGCAAGAGATTACCGAAAAAATTATTGCCCGTTATCAGGAAAAATTGTCCGCACATTACTTGCGTCCGGGCATTACTGGCTTGATTGCGGCCCTGCAACAAAATGGAATTAATTTTGGGTTTGTGTCCACCGCGCCGCGTGATGTGTGTTTGGCAAATCTGGGTTTATTGGATCTCCATGCACCTCCTGCCTTGATTTCTGGCGATGATGTGGAGAGAACGAAACCGTTCCCTGATCCGTATTTGGCGATGCTGAAATTGAAGGAGATGGATGTTCAGCAAACGTTGGTGATTGAAGATACTGATTTGGGGATCGCGGCAGCAAAACAGGCAGGTATTCCGTGGGTATATGCCTGGCCTCATGCTTTGTCGGTGGCAGAGCAGTACGGGCAGGCTTCCCGTATTATTGAGAGGTTAACCGATATCCCCCAATTTTCGGGGATCAATATAGTGTGATGTCTTATTGAAACTCAATATTTGGTGCTTTCCGTCAGAACAGGCGGAAAGCACTGTTTGCAGGAGATAGGATTTAAAGGATAGGGTTTGAAATATCTTGTTTAATGGGTATGGCTTGGAGGAATTAAGTTGTCTGAAGAATATGCAGTCGCTTCAATAAAACCGCCTGTCATGGCAACGCGAATTTCGTTTTTTATTGCGGGATTCAGCATTGCGAGTTGGGCACCGCTGATCCCATTGGTAAAGGAACGACTTGGGCTGGATGATGGCTCAATGGGGTTGCTGATACTGGTGTTTGGTATTGGCTCTTTCATTATGATGCCAATTGCGGGCATGTTGGCGACCCGCTTTGGCTGCCGGAAGGTTTTTACCCTTTTTGCTCTGTTAGCTGTTTTGATATTACCGGGGCTAAGTGTGCTCTCGACCCCATTGACACTGGCGTGTGCCTTGTTTGTGTTCGGTATGGGCATTGGGGCGACAGACGTGGTGATCAATATCCATGCGGTCAATATTGAGAAAAGAGTCCATCAGCCGATTATGTCGGGCTTTCACGCCTTGTTCAGTTTAGGGGGAATGGCGGGAGCCGGTATTGTCAGCTTATTGTTGTTTTTGGGGATCTCACCGTTACAGGTCACCATTGCCGTCGGGGTATTCGTTATTCTGCTATTATTGCCAACATGGAATGGGATGTTGGATAACACGGAAACCGAGGAGACGCCATTTTTTGCCTTGCCTCGAGGGATTGTTATTCTGATTGGCGCGCTCTGTTTTGTCGTTTACTTAATGGAAGGCTCCATGCTGGATTGGAGTGGGATCTTGTTAAGTAGTGTGCATAACATGAGTACGCATCAGGCGGGTTTTGGCTATACGCTTTTTGCCATTACCATGACGGCGGGGCGATTTTTGGGCGATAAGATCATTGCAGCCTGTGGGTATCGGCGTGTATTTTTGGGTAGCGCGATTTTGGCGACGTCGGGTTTTGTTCTGATCTATCTGGCATCCAGTCCGATTCAGTTGGGCATTTCTTTCCTGCTGATAGGAGCGGGATTATCCAACTTGGCGCCGATGTTTTTCACCGCGTCAGGTCAGCAGAAAGTGATGCCAGACGCGTTAGCCGTTTCTGCCGTTTCTACGATGGGATATTCAGGGATTTTGCTTGGGCCGGCCATTATTGGCGGTTTGGCACATCAGGTAACACTGCATGGTGCTTTTGCCTGTATTGCCTTGATTTCCCTTTCATTATTAGCGGGATATGGTTTGATTAATCCTACCAGAAAATAACAGGGTAAATAGTGATGAACTTGCAGCAATGTCATTGGTTGAATGAGCCTGCTTCATGGCGGTGTCAAGGGGATGAGCTTCATGTCACGACGGATAATAAAACCGATTTCTGGCGTGATACATGGTATGGGTTTCAGCGGCATAGTGGTCATGTCTTTGGTGGCTATGTTGATGATTTTGAACTTGAGGAAGGCTTTACCTTCCAGTTTTGTATCGAAGGCCAGTTTGAACAGTTATATGATCAGGCGGGGATGATGTTATTGGTGGATGAACAACATTGGCTAAAAGCTGGCATTGAACATTCTGATGGGCAGGCTACTATCGGCAGTGTCTTGACCCATGGATGTTCTGACTGGGCGATGGGGATTTTCCCCGGTAATCCCGATAAGTTCTGGCTACGGCTGACCTACAGTGACGGGGCAATCCGGTTGCAGTATTCCACCGATGGCGTGACATGGCCGTTACTGAGATTGTCTCCGTTTACGGTTGGTCATCATCAGCGTATCTTTGTCGGTGCGATGTGCTGTTCACCAGGGCGTGAAGGGTTACAGGTGCGGTTTTCAGATTTCAGGCTAACGTCATCATTGAAAAAACACCTGCATGATTTGAGTTAGTCATTAAATTTCGTTCTCTTTGGCTAACTTAAGCCAAAGAGAAACTGTTTGTAACTTCCCCGGCTGACGCTACTTACTGACCTTCTTTTTCTTAAAATAAGAGAAAATAAGGGCAGGTGATTCTGAGTAGGAAGTTACGGTTTTAAATGTATCAGTGGAGGTTAAACCGTAAATTTGTGTTCAATACTCCTGCTGGTTCGAGTGCGAACGTTTTCTGAGCTTAATTTGTATGCAATGCAATCAAGCCTGGGGTGAATATCACTCAATTCGGTCTTGTTAAAGTATCAGTCAGTGTTTTATTTGCTCGGTCCGTTCAAAAAATAGCCTTTAACGTTCTTACCCTGACCACATTACTCTTGGCTTGGCTCCCCGAAATAACCTTCATTAAATTCGATCTCGCCATTAAACTTGGAATTAGCGGTCTTGTAGTATATGCCACACAAATCTCTTTGATATTAAAATAAATAATAATATTTATAATATCCCTGTGTCAAAAATAATGGATTTTAATTATAATTTTCAAAATCCTTTAAAAAGAATTTTGAAAATTATTGTGAATCCATTTTGCACTATTTAATCCATAGCCTCATTTAATTTTGGGTGTCATTTTCATCCTTTATAAGGAACATATTATGAGTTTTTTACCTAACAACTATTCGCCTATTGAGGTTTCTATTCCAGACGAGAATGGCAATCTTGTACACTTTGAAGGAAATATCACTTCGACTATTCCTGGAATTGCTGCCCCTGAACTGAAAGATTTTATTGACGTACCAATTAACTGGGGATCGGATGCCATTTTTGACGATATGAAATTCGTTGATCTTCCTTTCGTAAATATTGGTGATTTTAATATAAAAATCGATTCCGTAAATCCTGACGAAATTATGAAAACTATTCCTGACTTAAATCAGGAGAAAAAATCAAAATTAGAAAATATTATTTCCGGGTTGGAAAAACAGCTTGCTGAAAATCCTCAAGTGGTAGAGGAAAGCTTGAAAAACATGACATTGAGCGAGCTTGGGGCATATCCAGGGCGCGAGCATACTTTGATAACTCATTACCCAAAGAAGACGCTTGC